>JBOIBC010000257.1:0-1512 GCA_050739295.1 Gammaproteobacteria bacterium | reverse complement strand
GCCCAGGTTGCGACGCGTCAAGTGCCGCCGCGCCGGCGGGAATAATTCCAGTGCCAGCAGACCGGCATTGCGTGCCAGTCCGATGGACACAAGCGGATTGGTGAACACGCGCGTGAGAAAATCCGTGAACAGCGCGGTACCGGTCTGGTCGCGGCGGCGCGCCTGCACATAGGCGGCGAGTGCACGTTCATCCCCCGCGTCACCGCCGTTCGCGGCAATCCCGGCGAGCGTGTCTGCCAGTGTTGCCACGTCGCGCAATGACAGATTGAAGCCCTGGGCAGCGATGGGATGCAGGCTGTGCGCCGCATTGCCCACCACCACGGTACGTCCGTGCAATTGCGCTTGCGCGCGCACCTGGCTCAAAGGATAGGCTTGGCGTTTGCCGGCCTTGAGAAAACGCCCGAAGCGGCCGCTGAACCCCTCGGCCGCCGAATCAAGAAATTCCGCATCGGACATTTTCAACGCTGTCTCGAGTTGCGCGCTGGGCACCGTTCTGATGAGCGCATAACGCTCTCCGCCCATGGGCAACAGCGCCAATGGGCCGTCATTGGTAAAACGCTCAAATGCAATCTGCGGCTGCGGGCGTTCGACGCTCACATTGCAAATGACGGCGCTCTGGCCATAGTCCCTCACCCTGGCCGCGATGCCGAGCGTGTCACGTATTTTCGAATGGGCGCCGTCCGCCGCCACCAGCAATCGCGTCTTGATGGTTTGATTGCCGCCAGCATCCAGCCTCACCATCATGTGATCCGTTTGCGTCTGCACACCCGTCATTGTCGCCGGTGCTATCAGGGTGATGTTCTTTTGTTTCGGCAGAAACTGGTTCAGGGCCACGCCGATAATGCGATTGGGCACTACGTAACCGAGTGCGTCCACACCCATTTCCTGCGCGCGCAGGTGCGTCATGCCAAGATGTCCGCGCTCGGACACATGCACATGCTGGATGGGGACAGCGCCGGGCTCGATGAGCGGCCACAGACCGATGCCCTCGAAAATGCGGCGACTGCCCCAGGACAGCGCCGTGATGCGCTCGTCGTAACTCGGCTGGCCGCGGCTGCCGAAAGACACGGCTTCCACCACCGCGACTTTGAGCGGCAATGGCGCCAGGGCGGCAGCGAGACTGGCGCCGACCATGCCGCCACCGGCGATCAAGACATCGAAATCTTCCGCCTCACGCCTCACGCCTCACCCCTCACCGGCGCGGCTGAGCCGCGCAATATTCACGCCGACCGCATCCTGATCCTGGACTTCGGTTCCCAGTGGACCCAGTTGATCGCGCGCCGGGTGCGCGAGATTGGCGTGTTCTGCGAAATCCATTCACCGGATATGGATGAGCAAGCGATTCGCGAATTCGCGCCGCGCGGCGTGATTCTTTCCGGCGGGCCGGAATCCGTGGTGGGGAATGCCACGCCCAAATCACCACGAATCATTTTCGAGCTGGGTGTGCCGATACTGGGCGTCTGTTACGGTATGCAGGACATGGCGGCGCAACTGGGCGGTGAGGTGGAATCC
>JBOIBC010000256.1:0-1637 GCA_050739295.1 Gammaproteobacteria bacterium | reverse complement strand
GACAATACGCTGCACCAGCGGATGACGCACCACGTCCGCGGCGGTAAAGAACGTGAAACTCACGCCGTCCATGCCGCGCAATAGATCCACTGCGTCACGCAAGCCGGAACGTTGCGGCCGCGGGATGTCCACCTGGGTGATGTCGCCGGTCACCACGGTCCTTGAGCCGAAGCCAATGCGTGTCAGGAACATCTTCATCTGCTCGATAGTGGTGTTCTGGGCTTCGTCGAGAATGATGAAGGCGTCATTCAGGCTACGGCCGCGCATAAATGCCAGCGGCGCCACCTCGATGACACCGTGCTCCAGCAGACGACTCACGTGCTCAAAGCCAAGCATTTCATACAGCGCGTCATAGATCGGGCGTAGGTAGGGATCCACCTTTTCCGCCATATTGCCGGGCAGAAATCCCAAGCGCTCGCCGGCTTCCACCGCCGGACGCACCAGCACCAGCCGCCGCACCTGGTCGTGGTTCAAGGCCGCCACCGCGCTGGCTACGGCCAGATAGGTCTTGCCGGTGCCCGCGGGGCCGATACCGAAGGTGAGATCGTGCGCGGCGATATTCTGCAGATAACGCCGCTGGTTCGGGCCGCGTCCGTGCACACGACCTTCCTTGATGGGGATCACAATCTCGTTCGCAATCTCCGCTTCGTCTTTCTGCTTCAACAAGGCCGCCACGCCGGATTGTTGCAGGGATAAATGCACAGTCTCGCGGCGGATACGCTCATGAGCGGTGGCGGCGTAAAGATTCTTCAGGATGGCGGCGGCGGCCTGTGCCGGTTGCACATCGCCGATGACACGGAACTGGTTGCCGCGGTTATTGATCTCGACGCCCAAGCGCTGTTCCAGTTGGCGCAGGTGCTCGTCAAACTGGCCGCAGAGATTCGCCAGCCGTTCGTTATCGGCGGGCTCGAGTGCCAGATCGATGGAAACAGGCGTGGTTTCAGCCAAGGGTTTGACCGATAGCTGAACGCGACTGGGGTGCAAGTTTGTTATGTGTCCCCGTATGCAGCAATCGTCCGCGCAGGGAATTCTGTTTTACATCCGTGATGACCACATTCACAAACTGATTGATGAGGCACGCATCACCGGCGAAGTTCACCCAGCGGTTGCACTCGGTCCTGCCGGCCAGCTCGTGTGGATTTTTGCTGGAAGGCCGCTCCACCAATACCCGCTGCACAGTGCCTTCGAGTCGCCGCATGTATTGTTGGCCAAATTCGTGGATGCGCGCCTGTACCACTTCCAGCCGATGCACTTTCTCTTCATGCGATACGTCATCTTGGAATGAAGCTGCCGGCGTGCCGGGGCGGCGACTATAAATGAAGCTGAAAGCCTGATCGAATTCTATTTCATCGACCAGATTCAGCGTCGCCTCGAAATCTCGCTCGGTTTCGCCCGGGAACCCTACAATGATATCGGTGGACAGACTGATGTCCGGCCGCACTTTGCGCAGTTTCCTGATCTTCGCCTTGTACTCCAGCACCGTATAGTTGCGTTTCATGGCGGCAAGGATCCGGTCGGAACCGCTTTGCACGGGTAGATGCAGATAATTAGCAAGCTTGGGGTAATCGGCAAATGCCTGAATCAACCGCTCGCCAAACTCCATGGGATGGGATGTGGTGAAACGGATGCGTTCGATG
>JBOIBC010000255.1:0-1676 GCA_050739295.1 Gammaproteobacteria bacterium | reverse complement strand
TGCTTGGGATTGCCGGGATCGAGAAACCCGCTGGCAAGCGCGGCTGACTCCAGGTGTACATACAATCCTTCCATTTCTTCCGTTGTGGCAACCAGTGATTCATCGCGGGGAACGTCGTCCGTCGTTCCCCGTGCCAGCATGCATTCATATGCGATCACCTGCACAGCAGCAGCTAGGTTAAGCGAGCTGTACTCAGGGTTCGCAGGGATGTGGGTGAGAAAATGGCAACGATCAACTTCTTCGTTGGTAAGGCCGCTGCGCTCGCGACCGAACAGCACCGCCACGTCCTGATCCTGTGGTACCGCCATCAGTTTCTGCATACAGTCGCGCGGCGACACTTCCGGTGGACCGAGACTGCGTTGCCGTGCACTGGTACCGGCAACCAATACGCAACCGCGCAAGGCTTCATCAAGGCTGGCAACTACCCGTGCCCGATCCAGTACATCGGCAGCACCGGCCGCACGCGCACTAGCATCCGCATGCGGAAATTCTGCGGGATTCACCAGCACCAGGGTATCCAGGTACATGCTCTTCATAGCACGGGCGGAAGCGCCAATGTTGCCGGGATGGCTGGTTTCCACCAGCACAATGCGAATCTGACGCGGCATATCTTTGGAGGGTAGTTGAGCTTCTGCTATTCTACGCGCCCTGCCACATTGCCGTGGCCCGCTCTTTAACCGGAACCGTCCGTTATCTTTGCCTGCGAAGAGGTTGTCATGCACGCATTATTAAACATCGCCGTGAGCGCCGCGCGCCGCGGAGGTGACATCATCATTCGCCACGTGGACCGCATCGACCGCCTCACCATCAAGGCCAAGGAGCATAACGATTTTGTAAGCCAGGTGGATCGCCTTGCCGAAGAAGAGATCATTTACACCATACGTAAAGCCCATCCGGATCACGCCATCCTCGCCGAAGAAAGCGGCGCCCAAGGTGGCAACGCCGAATTTCAGTGGATCATTGACCCGCTCGACGGCACCACCAACTTCCTGCACGGTTTTCCGGTCTTCTCCGTCTCCATCGCCCTCAAACACCGCGGTCGGCTGGAACACGCCGTCGTGTACGACCCCATGCGCCAGGAATTGTTCACCGCCAGTCGCGGCGGCGGCGCACAAGTGGACGGCAAGCGCATGCGCGTCACGACTTTGAAAACCCTCGATGGCGCCCTCATCGGCACCGGCTTTCCGTTCCGCGAGAGCCAGAACCTGGATGTCTATTTGAAAATGTTCGAAGCCGTGACGCGCAAAGCTGCCGGCGTGCGCCGCGCCGGTTCCGTGGCGCTGGATCTGGCTTACGTCGCAGCCGGACGCATGGACGGCTTCTGGGAAATGGGATTGAAACCCTGGGACATCGCTGCCGGTGTGTTGATGATCCAGGAATGCGGTGGCCTGGTCGGCCACTTCGACGGCACGCTGGGTATTCCCGACAACGGCGATATCTTGGCGGGAGGAGAGAAAATTTATCAGGCGTTGGTGGAAGAGTTTAAACCGTTCGTGCCTACTACCTGATTTCAGCACACATCAAAACAACAGGGCGCCGACGCGCCCTGTTGTCAATTGACGATGCCTTCAACTTGTTATTGCTGATCCAAAAGCCCTGTAATGGATACCGGGCCATTCGACACACCATAATAAATCACGTTCGTATTTGTAGAAGTATCCAAGACCACTGTGGCT
>JBOIBC010000254.1:0-1790 GCA_050739295.1 Gammaproteobacteria bacterium | reverse complement strand
GCAGGATGGTTTATCCCGCCTGCTTTTTGCGGAACCAGGTGTCCAAGCTCCAGGCACCGCCGCCGGCCGCAGCAAAATACAGAAACACGAAGCAGTAGAACACCGCGGCTTCGCCGTGGTTGACCAGTGGATACGGCCCGTGCGGTGCGTGCGCTATGAAATAAGCAAACGCCATTTCACCCGAAAGGATGAAGGCCACCGGCCGGGTGAACAAGCCAAGGAATATCAGCGCGCTGCCACCGATCTCCAACACACCCGCCAGTCCGAAGAGCGAGAACAGTGGGACATGACCCATGCCCACCGGGAAGCCGAAGAACTTGGAAGTGCCGTGTTCGATGAACAGTAATGCCACGACAATGCGCAACACGCTCAAAATACGCGGAGACCAGGTATCCAGAAAGTTTTTGCTGATCATGAATAGGCTCCCTATGTTAGCCAGATGTGATACTCAAAATCATGCAATCTCAAGCCGCCGTCGCGGCGGATATTGCCGCCCCTGCAGACACAATTTTCCGTGGGAGCGGTGCTACCAGCCGCGATACCATATGGATACTCAGACGCCCAGAAAATCGCCCTTGCCGATCTCTACGCCGTTGTGCCGCAGGATGGCGTAGGCGGTGGTGACATGGAAAAAGAAATTCGGGTACACGCGCTCAAACAGATAGTCCTGGCCCTTGAGTTCCAGGGTCTTGTCGCGCACTTTCAGTTCAATGCGGCGCGCCTCGGAACCGTCAATCTGCACCGGTTTGACGCTCTTGAGATAGGCGATGGTTTTGTCCAGGCGTGCGTAGAGTTCGGCGAAAGTTTGTTCGTTATCCTCGTACTTGGGCGGTTCGACACCCGCAAGCCGCGCCGCACAGCCCTTGACCGTATCCGTGGCGATCTGAATCTGGCGCACCAGCGGGAACATGTCAGGGTAAAGCCGTGCGCCGGCGAACACGGCAGGATCGATCTTCTTTGTCCCGGCGTGGGCTTCGCCCTTTTTGAGGATGGCCGAAAGATTGCCGAGCATGCGGATGAAAACCGGCACCGAGGCTTGATACATGGACAGGGACATAAGCGAACCTCCTGATGATTATTGAAATGTGATAGGAATTGGAAGTTAGATTCTACGCTTTCTGAACCTTCCCGGTCTTTAGAAGGTATCAGCCAGTAACGCCTGCGAAGGTAAATTAAGGAAAGCTGGATTGCTCAGCGATACAGGTTCTGGATTTCCTCGAGAACTTTGGCGCCGGGACAGAGCTCTTCGTAAGGCAGGTCGCGCAGGGCTTCGCTCACGGTATTGCTGATGTCGTGCATTTCGCGCTGGTCTTCGTCTATATAAAGCAGCCCGGTGACGATTTCGCCACGCTTTTGGTGATTGTGCAGATAACTGTAAGCCTGGGCGCGGTCGGTGGGATTGTAATCGCGCGAGACCTTGCGCAACAGTACGGTGCTGCCGTCGTGCAACTCCACCAGCATGGCCTCGCCGTCGTCGTAGGCGGCACGGATGGGTTTCCTGGGCGGCACGAAATCAGCGTGCACCGCCGGATGATAAAACTGGCGCGTGTGGGCGTAACTCTTGGTGGAATCCTCGTGGTCGTTGAAAGTCACGCAGGGTGAGAGCACGTCGAGCATGGCGAAACCGTTGTGCATGATGCCGGCCTTGATGAGCGGCACCAGTTGCGCCTTGTCGCCGGAGAAGCTGCGCGCCACGAAACTACCGCCCAAAGTGAGCGCCGTCACTACCGGATCGATCGGCGGTTGCTGGTTCACCTCACCCTGCTTGGCCTTGCTGCCGACGTCGGCAG
>JBOIBC010000253.1:0-1821 GCA_050739295.1 Gammaproteobacteria bacterium | reverse complement strand
TTTTCAGCACAGGTCCGGTAGCCTGGTTTAGCGGCGTTTTGCAGGGTGCACCGGGAATTTCACGCACCAGCCGTGGCACCAGATAACCCGGCATCCGGGCACGCAGCGCCTCCATAAGCATGCAGGCCTCCGCTTCGGCCACCTCGAAATGGGCCGCCCCCCGGACCCGATCCAGCAGATGCAGATAGTAGGGGATAACGCCGGCCGCGAACAATGCCTCGGACAGCGCGGTCAGCGCCTCCACGGAATCGTTCACGCCGCGCAACAGCACTGACTGGTTGAACAGGGCCGCGCCGGCTGTCCGCAGCCGTGACAGGGCCTCCACCACGGCGGTATCCAGCTCGCGTGCATGATTCACGTGCACCACGACCACTTTCTGCAAACAGCACTCCCGAAGCCAGGTCAGTAGGGCAGCATCCACCCGCGAAGGTAATACGATGGGCTGGCGTGTATGGATGCGCAGTCTCTTTATATGAGGTATCTGCTCAAGCGCGCCCACGAGTTCCGCCAATGCGCGGTCAGTGAGCGAAAGCGGATCGCCACCGCTCAGGATGGCTTCACTGATGCTGGCGTCGGCACGCAGATATTCCAGCGCATCGTGCCAACCCTGATGACGCGCAGTCTCTTCCGCATAAGGGAAATGGCGGCGGAAACAATAACGGCAGTTCACGCCGCACGCGCCGGTGGTGATAAGCAGCACGCGCCCTTGGTATTTGTGCAGCACACCTGGATGCCGGCTGCTCGCAAGATCGCCCACCGGATCGTCGCTGAAGCCCGGTACGTCCTCGAGCTCCTCACCCAGCGGCAGCACTTGGCGCAACAATGGGTCGGTCGCATCGCCCTTGTGCATGCGGGAAACAAATGCCCGCGGGACGCACAACGGAAAATCTTTCCCGGCGGCACGTGCCGGTTTCGCCAGAGCCGGGTCCAGTTCCAGCATCTGCAGGAGTTCTGCCGGGTCACGCACGGCGTCGGCCAGTTCGGTCTGCCATTGGGCGGCCATAAGTATGTTTCCGGTTCCGGGTGCTGTCCGTGAAGAGCCGTTAGGGTATCATTACGCCCTTTTTGGCGGCTCGGGCCGCCATTTTGCATCCAACCTGGTGGGAAGAAAATGGCAAGCTACAGCACCAATGAATTCAAAGCCGGCCTCAAGATCATCATGGACGGTGACCCCTACACCATCGTCGAGAACGAATTCGTGAAACCCGGCAAAGGCCAGGCCTTCAACCGCGTCAAAATCCGCAACCTGCGCACCGGCAAGGTGCTGGACCGCAACATGAAATCCGGCGAGACCGTGGAAGCCGCGGATGTCACGGATATGGAATTCCAGTATCTCTATACCGATGGCGAGCTTTGGCACTTCATGAATCCGGAGAACTACGAGCAGATGGCCGCCGACAAGACTGCCATGAGCGACGCCGGCAAGTGGCTCAAGGGCGAAGAGATCTGCATCATCACGCTGTGGAACGGCCGGCCGTTGACGGTGCAGGCCCCGATGTTCGCCACCCTCAAGATCACGCACTGCGAACCGGGTGTGCGCGGCGACACCGTGAGCGGCGCCACCAAACCAGCGACGGTCGAAACCGGCGCGACGGTACAGGTGCCGTTGTTCGTGAACGAAGGTGAGATCATCAAGGTGGATACTCGCACCGGCAAGTATTCGGCACGCGTCAAAGAATAAGCCTGCGAACCGTCTTTCTGATCGAATGGCGGCGTTGCAGCGCGTGCTCCGGTGCTCATTTACTAATGGGTACCTCTAAAAATCAGAGATTTTGGTTTCTGGGTAGGCAGAAATGACCGAGGAACCGGAGTGTACACGCC
>JBOIBC010000252.1:0-1876 GCA_050739295.1 Gammaproteobacteria bacterium | reverse complement strand
GCTGGTACGTGGTCCGGTGGTGAACGCCAGGTGCGACTCGGGCTGGAGAAAAACGTCTTACAAAGTGGCGAACGCCGGGTCCGGGTGGCGGAGCAGGGGAAAGATTCGGAAAGCCGTTTCCGGCCGTTGCAGAAATTCAACGCTGCGGTGTTGGTGGAGGTAGCGATTCTTACCGGACGGACTCATCAGATTCGCGTGCACGCGGCCCATTTGGGTTGTCCGGTGTTGGGAGATGACAAATATGGCGACCGCGAAGCCAACAAACAATTCAGAACATTGGGTTTGAAACGTATGTTCCTGCATGCCAGCAGCCTGAGCTTTGCGCACCCCGCTACGGGTGAACCTCTACTGGTGAGTGCACCGCTGGACGGCAATCTCAAGTCTGTATTGGATCGATTGCAAGACAAAGGCTAGGGCAAGACCACGCTGGCTTCACGCAGGAAGCGGCACAGGGCGATAAGCGGCAATCCTATTAGGGCCGTGGGATCTTGCGATTCGATGGACTCAAGCAGACTGATTCCCAGCCCCTCGGATTTGAAGCTGCCCGCGCAGTTGTAGGGTTGTTCCGTCTGAAGATAACGCTCAATTCCATGGGTATTCAGCGTCCGGAACCGCACACGGGTCTGGTCCATGTGTTCCTGATACTGCTGCGTGTGTGTGTCGAAAACGCACAAACCCGTAAAAAAAATCGCGTCATGGCCGGAAAGTGCGGTTAACTGTTCTACAGCACGTTCATGACTTCCCGGCTTGCCGAGGATGACGCCATCCAGAGCCGCCACCTGATCGGATCCGATGACGATGCTGTCCGGATGACGTGCCGCCACGGCTTGGGCCTTGGCTCGGGCCAGCCGCCGCACCAAGGTTTGGGGTGTTTCCCCGCTTCGTGGTGTTTCATCCACTTGGGGCGCCTCGTGGATAAAATCCTGCCTCAAGCGCTCCAGCAATGCGCGGCGATAAGGAGAGGTGGAGGCGAGGATAATCTGCATAGTGGTGAAGCAAGCTCAGGTTGGTGGAACTCCAAGGAGCAATGAAAACAAGGACTTGGAGCAGTCTTGTTTTGACAAGTCTGGCCGCGAAACGTATCATAACGCGCTTATGTCAGGCGCCTTACCGGAATACCTGGACCTGATGCGAGTGGGTCAAGTACCCGTTCGTTTGACAGGCCAGGTAAGACTGGATGCCATGCCGAGGCTGCGTGACGCGGTCACGGATACAGGCGGTGAAGCAGCAGTTGACTTGCAGGCTTTTGACGAAGCTGGTCACAAGGTTGTTCAGGGCCAGGCGCGTGCAGCGCTTGATCTGATTTGTCAGCGTTGCTTTGGAAAACTGAGCTGTCCGGTAACAGCGGTTTTCAACTTGATATGGGTGCGCAGCGAAGCCGACACGGCTCGGCTGCCGGAAGCATACGAGCCGCTGGTGTCTATCACGGGCAATATAAAGCTCACAGAGCTTGTTGAGGATGAGCTGTTGCTGGCGCTGCCGATGGTCGCATTGCATGAGCCATCCACGGAATGCAGCAGGAGCATGCCGCGTGGATCGCCACGGCGTAAAAAAGAAAGTATCGAAGCTGCACCGGCCAAACCGTTTGCGGCATTGAAGGCGCTGAAGCGCCGTTGAATGTGAAAATATCTTCATCAGGAGTTCATCATGGCAGTCCAGAAAAGTCGCGTATCACCTTCCCGCCGCGGTCAGCGCCGCTCGCACGACGCGCTCAGCGGACCGACCCTGTCCGTTGACAAGACCACGGGCGAGACCCACCGCCGGCATCACGTTGGTGCCAACGGCCAGTATCGGGGCAAGAAAATCCTGAATGTGCCGCAGGAAGACTGAGTACATTCTTTATTAGAGGTACCATTTAGTCGTTTTCGGAATGACC
>JBOIBC010000251.1:0-1894 GCA_050739295.1 Gammaproteobacteria bacterium | reverse complement strand
GAGCGTCCGCTGGAGCTTGAGAATATATGATTGAAGGGTCAAGTGCCTGTAAACGACGTATACACACGCACTTCATGTCCGCCGGGGGCCGAAGTGGACGGGAATGAAACGAATGAAATAGATTGCGAACGCCAGCGTCCACACGATGCCGGCGATTGACCACAGGCTTGAAACCCCGCTCACGCGCAGGATGGCGGCGAGTGTCACCAGCCCGAATGCCACCGTCATGGGCACTCCCGCAGTCAACAGCCGGCCGGTATGGCCAAGCGGCACGCGCGTCATCATGCCGATGGAGAGCGAACCGAGTGCGCCAACCGTAATGGCGTGCAGCGCGGTGATTTCCGGAAAATCATGTGTCAGAAGCGACACGCCACGCAGAATGAGACCGATGGCGAGCCACAAATAACCCAGATGCAGCACCCACAGCATGGGTTCACGCCAGGTTTTAAGAGAGCGCCAACCTGACAGGCGCACGAGAACCAGAAGCGCGACCAGCAGCGAGACAATCGCCAGTACCATGGAGCCGGGTAGGATGATGTCGAGCAACACCAGCAATGCCGCGCCGCCATTGACACTCCAGTTGACCCAGCGATAACTGCGTACCTCAATGCCGCTCAGGCGTCGCTGCGTGAAAAACGGAATCACGCGGCCGCCGATCACCAGCATGAGCACAGTCAGCAAATCAATCACCCACACGAGTGTGTTGTAGGCCGTCAATCGAATTACGCCGGTCACGGCGAGATGAAACAGGATGTCCGCGAGTACGAATGCCAGCAACAGCGGAATCAGGAATACATTGCGTCGGTTCCGGCTGCGCAGAATCGGACGCGCTATCAGCACGGCCAGGAGCGGGAAGAACGCGCAATCCACCACTGCCGTTACCGGATAGGGGATGACCGCTGGCAGCAGGAATGCGATACGCGCTGCAAGCCACACCATTACCAGGATCAGCAACGACACCGGTGTAACAGTGGGCAGCCTGGTCCACTCAGCCACGGCTGTGAGCATGAACCCCGCCATCAACGCGGCGGCAAAACCGTACAACATTTCGTGACCGTGCCATAACAGCGGCGGCAGGGCCGTGGCGGGGATCAGGCCGAGATGCAGGAATAGTGCCCAGACCAATATCTCCAGACTGGCGCACAGCGAAGCACACAGAAACAGCAAGCGGAAGGGCTGTTGCAACAGGGGCGGAACGCGTATCTGTTGGGCCGATGACAATACTGTATTCATGAATAGAGTCCTGCAGCTTGTACTCGAACTGTGCGGTGCAGATTCATTACGCCGAAAATACCTTTTTGAGATAGGCCAGATAAACGTCGTCGGTGCACAAGGTCTTTCCGGGATCGTCGCTGATCTTCGCTACGGTCTGTCCATTGCAGCGCACCATTTTGATAATCATGTCCGGCTGCACAAAGCCCATATCGTTGCTGAGATGCGTGCCAATACCAAAGCTTACCCGTGTGGCACGGTGAAACCGCTCGAAGATCTGGATGGCTTTCGGGATATCAAGCGCATCGGTGAATACCAGTGTTTTGGTGAGAGGGTCAATGCGCATCCTGCGATAATGCTCCAGCACCTTTTCCGCCCATATGAACGGGTCGCCCGAATCATGGCGCACGCCATCGAAGAGCTTGCAAAAATACAGATCAAAGTCCCGCAGGAAGGCATCAATGCCGATCACGTCGGTGAGCGCGATGCCCAGATCACCGCGGTATTCCTGGGCCCAGGTCTCAAGCGCGAAGCGCTGGCTGTCGGCAAGCCGGGGCCCCAGTGCCTGGCACGCTTGCAGGAATTCATGAGCCATGGTGCCGATGGGGCTGAGGCCCAACACCTTCGCCAACAGGACGTTGCTGGTTCCCACGAGATTGCCGGGCAGCGTTTCACTCAGGCG
>JBOIBC010000250.1:0-1900 GCA_050739295.1 Gammaproteobacteria bacterium | reverse complement strand
CACAATTACCACCAGCGGCAGCAGCCAGTACCAAGTCTTGCGCTTGTCGGCTATTGCGGTGGTTGGCCGCGATGGCCGAGGGGTGGATGATTCCGGTAGCGTGCCTTTGTGAACTTCGTCGAGGACCGTGACCGGAAATACGAATTTATAACCACGTCTGGAGATGGTCTGGATATAGCGTGTGCCGGTGGTGCCGTCGTTGAGCGCGACCCGCAACTGCCGCATGCAGGCGCTGATGCCCTCCTCGAACTCCACTACTGCCTTGCTGCCCCACAGATAATTCCGGATCTCTTCCCGGGAAACGATGTTGTCCGCGTGACTCAACAATAAAGTCAGCAGTTTCGCCACCTGCGGGCGCAGCAATGTCGTCTTCTGGCCGTCGCGCAATTCGCCGCTGCGCGGATCAAATACAAACTCGCCAAATGCGAACTTGGTCCGGGGAATGTCCGGAGTAATATCCATGACTTTTATGCCGGTATGCCACCCATTTGAATCACAAGGAATATCTGAGTAACCTCATCGTTAATTTATAGTCGCAAGTGCCTGATTCGTGTCATGTATCAGCAATATTTTATAAATGAATAATATAAATGAGCCGCTCAAATCGCTGACAAGACTATGCCCACAGATGGATAGTTTGAGAGACGCCCCGGTATTGAACAGTACCACGGTCTCATTGCCCTTGAGCCAGCCAGAATCCAGCAACCTGACCTGGGCGGCGAGCGTGGCGGAGCCCTCAGGGTCGGGGAACACCCCCCTTGCCAGCGGCCATGATGTGAGCATAGTGGATCATTTCAGCATCGTTCACCGCCACGGCCGTACCATGACTTTGCCGTAATACTCTCAGCGTCAGGAAATCGTCGACGAGGCATTTTCCTACAGATATCCGCATATCGGACGTATTGGAAGAAACATAGCCAGTGTACCATGTGCCTCCAGCTCCATTTGAAGCGCGAGCATGGCTGAAAATATCCATTTCATTCTCGATTTCGACAGCACGCTGGTACGTACGGAGACGCTGGAAATCATGGCCGAACTCGCGCCGGACGGCGCGAAGGTACGTGAACGTATCAGCGGAATTACGCGTGAGGCCATGAGCGGCAAGCTGGATTTTCGCACCGCACTGGGTGAACGCCTAGAGATCTTGCATGCACATCGCGATCTGCTGCCGGAACTCACCGAGCGTCTGAAGAACGAAATCACGCCTTCCTTCGCACGCAACCGCGCCTTTCTCACGGCCAATGCGGACCGCATCCACGTGGTCACCAGTGGTTTTCGTGAAGTCGCAGTACCAGTGGCCGAAAGCCTGGGCTTGAGAACGGATCATGTGCATGCCAACACACTGACATTTGACAGCGCGGGTTACGTGAACGGCTGCGACTGGAATAATCCTTTGTCGGGTGACGGCGGCAAAGCAAAGGTGGTAGCCGCACTCGAACTGCCTGGCGACGTTGTGGCGGTGGGCGACGGCTGGAGCGATTACGAAATCTTCCATGCCGGCGCTGCTAGATGCTTTTATGTCTTTACAGAAAATGTGCGCCGTGAAGAAGTGGTGCAAGTCTCCGAAAAAATCGCGCCCAGCTTCGACGAGGTACTCTACGATCTCGGCTTGCGCGCCGCCCTGTCTTATCCCAAAAACCGTCTCAAGGTGCTGCTGCTGGAGAACATTCACGCTGACGCTGTGGCAGCCTTCGAGAAGGAAGGTTATTCGGTAGAAACGGTTAACGGCAGCCTGGATGAAACCGCGCTGTCACAACGCCTGGCCGAAGTGGCGATCCTCGGCCTGCGCTCCAAAACCCAGCTCACACAGGGCGCACTGGCTTCTGCCAAACGCCTGCTGGCAGTGGGCGCGTTTTGCATCGGCACCAACCAGATTGACCTTGCCGCCTGCGAACGCAAG
>JBOIBC010000249.1:0-1917 GCA_050739295.1 Gammaproteobacteria bacterium | reverse complement strand
CACCGGGATGAAGTTGGTGCTGGATTGCGCCAACGGCGCTACCTATAAAATAGCACCAGATGTGTTCACTGCTTTGGGTGCGCAGGTTATGGCCCTCGGCGTGCATCCGGATGGCCTGAACATCAACAAGGACTGTGGCTCCACGCATCCCGGAGCCTTGCGGCGGAAAGTATTGGAGGAAGGTGCGCAGCTGGGCATCGCTTTCGATGGTGACGGCGACCGGGTGATGATGGTGGATCATCTGGGCGAGCTGGTGGATGGGGATGAATTGCTGTTCATCATCGCCACGGCGCGCAAGCAGCAGCAATCGCTGCACGGTCCGGTGGTGGGCACGCAGATGAGCAATCTCGGCCTGGAGCAGGCACTGGCTGCGCACGACATCGAATTTCATCGTGCCAGGGTTGGCGATCGTTACGTGCTGGCCATGCTGGAAGAACACAAAGGCGTATTGGGTGGCGAAAATTCTGGCCACATTATCTGTCTGGATCGCACCACTACCGGCGATGGCATCATTTCCGCGTTGCAGGTGCTGGAAGCACTCCACGTTGCCGGCCGCGACCTGGCAACGATGCGAGCCGGGATGCACAAATACCCGCAGATACTGGTGAACGTCAAGACGCGCGAGCGAGTGGATCTGGAAACCCCGGCGATCCGTTCCGCAGTGCACAGCGTAGAGCACCAGCTCGACGGCAAGGGGCGCGTGTTGCTGCGTGCTTCGGGCACCGAGCCGGTGGTGCGGGTCATGGTGGAGAGTGACGATGCGGACGTGACCCGCCGGTTTGCCGAAAGTATCGCAGAAGTCGTGCGTTCCGCGGCAACGCGTTGATTTCCTCAAAAGCTGTCGCTAAGCTTGCGCGCCCTTTAGATTTCGTTTTGGACACCCAATGCGCTCCTCGCTGGTAGCCGGCAACTGGAAGATGAATAGCTCGCGCGAGAGTGCGACACATCTTGTCAGCGATATTCTCACGGAGCTCGAAACTTCTGCTGATACTGAAGTGCTGATTTGTCCACCGTTTGTGTATCTGGCGGACATGGCGCGACTGCTCAAGGGCAGTGCGCTGCTCTTGGGCGCACAGGATGTCTGTGCCGAGGACAACGGTGCGCACACCGGCGAAGTCTCCGGTTCGATGTTGCGGGACCTCGATTGTCGCTACGTAATCGTGGGTCATTCGGAACGCCGTGCGCTGTATGGCGAAACTGATAAGTTGGTGGCGCGCAAATTCATGGCCGCCCAGAAGGCAGGCCTCACATCCATCCTGTGTGTGGGCGAAACCCTGGTGGAGCGTCAACGCGGTGAGACACACACGGTGGTTGCGCGGCAGCTTGAAGCAGTTCTGGATGCTGCCGGTGTTGCGACATTTGCCGAGGCGGTGGTGGCATACGAACCCGTGTGGGCCATCGGTACCGGCAAAACTGCCTCGCCCGAACAGGCACAAGAGGTCCATGCTTTCATCCGTGACAGCGTCCGCGCCCGGGATGCTAGAATAGCCGCCGGTATCCGTCTGTTGTACGGGGGCAGCGTCAAGGCTTCCAACGCCGCCGAACTGTTCCGTATGCCTGATATTGACGGTGGTTTGGTGGGCGGTGCCTCACTGGAGGCACGCGAATTCCTGGCCATCTGCAAGGCGGCGGTTTGATTCATTCATCATCATTCTGAGCGTATCCATGCTGTACACCGTTCTTGAAATCGTATTGGTATTTATCGCCGTGGCACTGGTAGTGTTGATCCTGCTGCAGCAGGGCAAAGGCGCGGATGCCGGCGCGGCATTCGGCAGCGGCGCCTCTGGCACCGTGTTCGGTGCTGGCGGTTCGGCAAATTTCCTGAGTCATGCCACCGCCATACTGGCAATGCTGTTTTTCATCCTGGCTCTGGCCATGGCATACCTGTCGCATCACACGACGGCTACACCACAAAGC
>JBOIBC010000248.1:0-1984 GCA_050739295.1 Gammaproteobacteria bacterium | reverse complement strand
CAGCGGTAAGGCGCGTCAGCGGCACGCTCGGCGGCGATCTGCGCCTCGTATTTGTCACCAATGGCCAGCAGTTTTTCCTTGGTATGGATCTGTTCACCGCGTTTCTCGAAGTGAAAATCCGTGATGCTGGTCAGCACGATGGCATCCACCGGGCAGGCCTCTTCGCAAAAGCCGCAGTAGATGCACTTGAACAGGTCAATGTCGTAGCGTGTGGTGCGACGCGTACCGTCCTCGCGCTGTTCGGAATCAATGGTGATGGCCAAGGCCGGACATACCGCCTCGCATAATTTACAAGCGATACAGCGCTCTTCACCGTTCGCATAACGGCGCTGCGCGAGCAAGCCGCGGTAGCGCGGCGATTTGGGCGTATGTTCCTCGGGATACCGGATGGTGGTCTTGTGCTGGAAAAATACCCGAAGCGTCAGCGCCATGCCCTGGAGCAACTCCACCAGCAACAGACTCTTGATCCAGCCGAGAATTCTTCTCATGGCACCCTCACGCGAACCACGGTGGAATCTTGAACACGACGGCTATGGCTTCCAGCACCAGCCACAGGATGGTGATGGGGATGAACACTTTCCAGCCGAGCCGCATGATCTGATCGTAGCGGTAACGCGGGAAGGTGCCGCGAAACCACAGAATGCAGTACAGGAAAAAGCATATCTTCAGGGCAAACCAGATGAAGCTGGTATGAGTGAGAAAACCTGCGGGGCTGCCAGCCAGCCACGTCCAGCCTTCAAGCGGCGACAACCAGCCGCCGCAAAACATGATCGCCGCCAGCGCCGAGATCAGGATCATGTTGGCGTATTCCGCCAGGAAAAATGCCGCGAAGGCCGTGCCGGAATATTCAACGTGGAAACCCGCGACAATTTCCGATTCACCCTCCGCCACATCGAACGGCAGACGGTTAGTCTCGGCCACACCGGATATGAAATAGATGACGAACATCGGCAGCAATGGCCACGCGTACCAATGCCAGATGTTGCCGCTCTGAGCCAGTACGATCTGATTGAGATTGAGGCTCTGACTCACTATCAGCACGCCCACCAGAGCGAATCCCATGGCAATTTCATAGGACACCATCTGCGCCGCGGAGCGCATGGCGCCCAGGAACGCGTATTTGGAATTCGATGCCCAGCCGGACAGGATGATGCCGTACACGCCGAACGAGGTCAGCGACAATATATATAGGAGTCCGGCATCGGCATTTGAGAGGATCACGCCGTTGTCAAAGGGAATTGCCGCCCAGGCGGCAAAGGCCGTGGTGATGGAAATGATCGGCGCGACAAGAAACAGGAAGCGATTGGCGTTGGTGGGCAACACGACTTCCTTGAACACCAGCTTGAATACGTCGGCCCAAGGTTGCAACAGACCCCAAAGCCCCACTCGGTTTGGCCCCATGCGCACCTGCATGAAACCGATAACGCGCCGCTCGGCCAAGGTCATGTAGGCAACCGCCAACAGTAGGCACAGGATAATGACGATGATCCCGCCGATGGATTTCAGCGTCAGCTGCGCATCGAAAGGCAACGCAGTCCAATAGCCTGCGATAGTGTGGAAGAACGACATCAGGCTTTCTCCACTTCCACATCAGTATGGAATGGGCCGAATTCCGCGGTAGCGGTGATGCCAGCAGCCAGCCAGACATCCCCCGCTGCCACGCCATCGTCGAGCTTCACAGGCAGGTTGAGTTGAGCACCGTTGTGTTTCACCGTGACGCTCTCGTCATCCGTGACAGCAAGTTTTTTGGCATCGGCCGGTGATAGGCGTACCCAGGAGGTATCCGCGTCACGGGTTTTTTGCAAGGGGTCTGCCCGGCGCACCAGCATGTCCGTTGAATACAGCGGCACCTCGGCGGCACGCCGGAAACCCTTGATGGATGCAGCAGGCGTCACGATGCGCGTGCCTGAAAAATGATTATCGGATTTGAGTTGGCCCAGTGTTTTTTTCAGCTCCTCGCGCACGTCTTCCGAAGACTGGTATT
>JBOIBC010000247.1:0-2189 GCA_050739295.1 Gammaproteobacteria bacterium | reverse complement strand
GTGCACGTTATTGTTGATTACCAGTTGCGGAGGCGGCGGCAATAATAACAACGGTCTCGCTCTGTATGTCGCCGACGCACCTATAGATAACGTGAATAGCGTCAATATCGCGCTGACCGAAGTGGATGTGACCGGTGACGGGAGTACCCAGTATTTTGTATTCTCAACCCCGACTACTCTTGATTTTTACCAGCTCCAGGGCGGGCTGTCGCAATTCCTGCTGAACGCCAGCCTGCCGACGGATCACTACACCTCCATCACCCTATACTTCGATGCGGCCCCAGGCACGCTGGATTCGAATGTTTCCCTGATCGGCGGTGGAACCTTCCCCCTGGTCATACCGGCCGGTGCGCCCACCAAAATTACGGTTCCCGTCAATTTCATCGTTTTTCAGAACATTACCGCCAGCTACACAATTGACTTGGATCTGCGCAAATCGGTGCTTCCGGACCCGAACGACCCCAACCAATATCTTCTGCAACCGGCGTTGCGCGCTGTGGACAATGCCGATTCCGGCATCCTCACTGGCTCAGTGGCAAACACATTGGTCGGTTCAGGCTGCTCGGGCGCCGTATATGTTTACAGCGGCAAGGTGACGCCCACGGACGTGAACATCAATGCACCGGCCGGCACGGTGCAGCCCATCAGCAGTGCGCTGGTGGGCATCAACGGCACCACCGCACTATTCAACTTCGCCGTTGGCTTTCTACCTCCGGGACAATACACAGCGGCCTTCACCTGCCAGGCGGCCCAGGACGATCCGACCAAAACCGACAACATCAAGTTCCTGTCAACGATCACCGCCACGGTGTCGGCAGGCCAGACTACTTTTGTAAGTCTGAATTAACGGGTTGTTGAAAAACTACCTGTTAGCCGGGTATAGGAATGTACCCACATGACACGTTATTTCCGGCCCGTACCAGATGCGTGTTCATAGCGGCGAAACACGCGGCCGTAACCCACCACATACAGCAACTGCAACACAGCAGCCACATAAAATGGTGTGAGGAACATGCCTGCGGCGATCATCGGTCCCGCGATGCCCGGCCCGATGGACTGTGGCACTTGAAATGAAGCTGCATTGACACTCGCGGCCAAACCGCGACGCTCATCGCGCATCAGGGACACCACCTGCGCTTGACGCGCACCTACCGACGCACCGCTGGACGCAAGCCTGAGCATGTAAATTGCCGCCGCCAGCCAGAACCACGGCATGAGTGGCAGCAGTGCCAGAAGCACCACAGCGATGCTTCGGGACCACAACACTGAAATTACCAGTCCATGCCGTTCCGTGAGCCTGCCGGCGAAAATCGAGCTGATGCCGGTGAACAGGAAAGTGATGGCCATCATGGGCGCAATCGCGCCGGGGCCAATGTGGAATTTGAGCGCGAACCAGTACGCGATCAAGGTTCCCGTCAAACCAATGGAAAGACCATTGAGGGTATTGAGCTGAAAGAGCTGCCAAAGAATGTGATTTTCGAAGCGTTGCGTTTGAGTGGATTTCCCTGCCGGAATCGCATGCCGCAAAGCAGGATCGGCGCGCAGTTCCCGAGCGCCGCCCAACAACCACAGATTCGCGCAGCCGCCCAGAACGACGAGCACAAAGATCGGACTGTAGGCCAGCCGCGGTCCCAGTGAATCCACCCAAAACGCGGGCAATACCGCAACCAGCGCACCCAGAGTCATGCCGACGAAACCCACGGCAGTATTCAGACTGTATATCCAGCCACGTTTGACCGCCGGCACGGCCTCCGCGAGCCAGGCCTGCTCTGCGGGGGCGAACGGGCCGGCGGAACCATTGGTGCCGCGGCCAAAACCACCAATGATGATGGCTAACGCCAACACTGCCATGTTCGCACTCACCAGCGGCGCCAAGCCGCACAGAATCGTTATCCCTTCGTTGCAAAGCAGAAACGGCCTGCGTTTGAACCGATCACTGACGATGCCAATGAAAATGCTCAAGCTCGCCGCAATGAGGCCACCTACGGCCAATGTCAGACCAATCTTTAGACCGCTCCAGTGCAATGCGTGCAGATACAGGGATAAATCCGCCACGAGGGCACCTTGGGCCACGCTACGCACCGCACGCGATGCCAGCAAACGCCGGGTGGTGGGATGTAATTCATTTAGCGCAAACCGCATTGAGGAACCTTGGAAAAACGATGCGTGAGGAGCAGAGAGTAAAGACG
>JBOIBC010000246.1:0-2373 GCA_050739295.1 Gammaproteobacteria bacterium | reverse complement strand
GGTCTGGGACGGCGGCATGTCCTTCCACGGCGGACTGTTGGGCGTGCTGGTGGCCGGCTGGTTGTTCGCGCGCAAATACAAGAAGCATTTTTTCGATGTGGCAGATTTTGCCGCCGTAGTCGTGCCCATCGGCCTAGCTGCCGGGCGTATTGGCAATTTCATCAACGGCGAGCTGTGGGGCAAGGTGTCCACATTGCCCTGGGCCATGCGTATTCCCTGCGCCGATACGCGCTTTACCGGTGGTGAATACTGCCGGGAGATGGTGAATGGGTACAGTCTCCCGCGACTGCCCACGCAACTTTATGAATTTCTCCTCGAAGGCGTGGTGCTGTTCGTGGTGCTGTGGCTGTTTTCCATGAAGCCGCGGCCGCGCATGGCGCTCGCGGGATTGTTCGCGCTACTTTACGGCTGCT
Organism: Gammaproteobacteria bacterium; assembly: GCA_050739295.1. Lineage (GTDB taxonomy): Bacteria > Pseudomonadota > Gammaproteobacteria > Natronospirales > REEB76 > REEB76. The sequence continues at coordinate 1,960 of JBOIBC010000246.1, read as the reverse complement.
TCCGCTTCCTGGTGGAATTTTGGCGCCTGCCCGATCCGCAATTCGGTTATCTGGCCTTTGGCTGGCTCACCATGGGGCAGGTGCTGTCGGTGCCGCTCATCATCGGCGGCATTGTGCTGTTGGTGCTGGCCTACCGGCGCAGGGAGTCCGCGGGAGCCGTCTGATGCGCCAATACCTGGAACTCATGCGCCACGTGCGCAACCACGGCGCGCGCAAGAGCGATCGCACCGGTACCGGCACATTCTCGGTTTTTGGTTACCAGATGCGTTTTGATCTGGCCGAGGGTTTTCCCGCCGTGACCACCAAAAAACTCCACTTTCGCTCCATCATCCACGAATTATTGTGGTTCCTGCGCGGTGAAACTAATCTCAAATATTTGCACGAAAATAAAGTCACAATCTGGGACGAATGGGCGGATGAAAACGGCGAGCTGGGACCGGTATACGGTTATCAATGGCGCAGTTGGCCCACGCCCAGCGGCGGCCACATAGACCAGATCAGCAAGGTTCTGGAACAGTTGAAGAAAAACCCTGATTCACGCCGCATGATCGTGAGTGCCTGGAATGTGGCGGATCTGGATAAAATGGCTCTGCAGCCTTGTCATGCCTTCTTTCAGTTCTATGTGGTGGAGGGGCGGCTTTCCTGCCAACTCTACCAGCGCAGCGCCGATATTTTCCTGGGTGTGCCATTCAATATCTGTTCCTATGCGCTGTTGACGCACATGATCGCGCAGCAGACCGGTTTGAAAGTCGGTGAATTCATCTGGACCGGTGGCGACTGCCACTTGTATCTGAACCATCTCGAACAAGTGGATGAACAATTATCCCGGGAACCCTATCGGCTGCCGCAACTGATCATTAAGCGCAAGCCACCGAGCCTGTTTGATTATCAATTCGAAGATTTTGAGGTCAGCGGTTACCAGAGTCACACCGCCATCAAGGCACCGATTGCAGTTTAGACATGGACACGATTACCTGGCAGGATTTCGAGAAGGTGGAATTGCGTGCCGGCACTGTGATCGCGGCAGAGCCGTTTCCCGAAGCGCGCAAGCCAGCATACAAACTTACGGTAGATTTCGGTTCCGAGGTCGGCGTTCGACAATCCTCCGCCCAGATCACCACGCATTACCGCCTTGAAGATTTAGTCGGCCGTCAGATGCTGGCGGTAGTGAATTTCCCGCCCAAACGCATCGGCCCGTTTCTGTCCGAATGCCTGGTGTGCGGTTTCTATCGTGAGGATGGCAGCGTCGTGCTGGCCGTGCCGGATCAGCCGGTGCAGAACGGCGCTAGGCTCGGCTGATGCTCTCCCTGATCGTCGCTGTGGGCGAACACAACGAAATCGGCAAGAACGGCAAGATGCCGTGGCACCTGCCCGCGGACCTTAAGCATTTCAAGTCCATCACTCTCGGTAAGCCCATCATCATGGGCCGCAAGACATTCGAAGCCATCGGCAAGCCATTGCCGGAGCGGCGCAATATCGTGGTCACCCGCAACCAAGGTTTCAAGGCTGGCGGTTGCGAAATTGCGCATTCGCTAACTGACGCGCTGGTGCTAGCCACTGGCGTTCCTGAAATCATGGTGATCGGGGGCGGTGAACTTTATCGTGAAGCTTTACCGCACGCGCAACGTATCTATCTGACACGTGTGCACGCAAGCTTTGACGCGGATACATTTTTTCCCGTGCTTGACCCAGCGGACTGGCGGGAAACAGCACGCGCAGATCATGCAGCCGATGAACGCAATCTGTTCACCTATTCCTTTCTCACGCTGGAGCGACGCATCCCGGTCAATCTCGTGTGATTATTTCAAGGATATTGGAGATGGCGGAATGCGAACCTAAGCAACCGTTCATTTAATGCGCGTAATTATCGCCAAATGCGGACGTCTGGAAAATCATAAGTCCGGCGCTCGCTGTATTACTGATCACCGTGTTACTCCGCCTTACTTACAGCCCACCATCC
>JBOIBC010000245.1:0-2454 GCA_050739295.1 Gammaproteobacteria bacterium | reverse complement strand
GAACTCAAGATTGACCGCATGTTTATCAGCGAGATGCGCATGGACGTCCCAGACGAATTCATCAGCGCCATCATCGCCATGGCCGAGAACATGGGGCTATTCGTGATTGCCGAAGGCGTGGAAACCGAGGCCCAGCGCTCGGCACTTTCGCTGCTTGGTTGCCCAGGATTCCAGGGCTACCTCATCAGTAAACCGTTAAAGGCGCAAGATTTTATAGACTGGCTCAAAAAAACGGCAGCGAGTCCGGCCGCTCAACTGCCTCGGGAACCCATTACTCCCTGAGTGCTGCGCAGCCCGTCAGGATCAGCGACTGGCGACAGCAATTTGAGTGACAACAGTTGCTCGATGGTTTGCTTGTGACCGTCTGACATATATTTGGTCACGGCTACCGGCTCGCGGCAGGCGTCCAGGACCGCGCATACGCTCTCCGGCACCGACAAAAATTCGTAGTTGAGCTTGTCGAGCAGCACGCGCTCGCCGTCGCGGACGATGAATCCGAAGCGTTCATGGTTGAATACCAATCGGTGCGCTACAACAACTTCCCCATCAGATCCCGACGCTGACTGCTTCGTTTCTGTGGTTTCAAGAGGTGCCGTGGCATCCAGATCGAGATACTGCTGCATCTCAAGCCAGCCGAGCCATTGTGAGGGAGATTTTTTCAGATAGCTGCCGAGCAGCGCATACAGTTGCTCGGTCGCAGCTTGACAATACGCATCCCGTTCGCTTCCCGATTCTGGCGGCTCGATTGGATCATGAAAGATCAGGCGCCGTTCCAGGGGGCCGGTGATTTCGCAGACCACCGGCACGATCGGCAGCTTGAGAAAATGTGACAGGAACGCAATCCCCTTGCGGGCATATATCGGCCGGCCGAGGAGTGAAATCTTGAGCATTTTGGCGTCCCGCCGGGCGGCGCCTTGCACACCGGTGTTGCCGTCAATGTAAGCCAGCAGCGACCATCCGGTGCGGGCCTTGCGCGCCATATTCAGCGCGGCGGTGGGTTCTTCGGCATTCACCACGGTGAATTGCGAAGCGCTATGGAAATGGTCCTGGTACGCTCGACTATGATCGAGGAAAATGGCTTTCTGAGCAGTGTAGATATGGTCTTCGACCGGAAGCAAGTAATCAAAGCTGCGGCTGATCAGCAGCATATTAATCAACCGGTACGCCCCCAGATGGAAGGTACAGAAAATGACTGGTGAACTCTTGGCCTTGGCCAGTATCGCGTGCGGATCTTCGATGCGGGTATTGCCCAACAGAAAGAAACTGTGTCCATCAAGCTCCGCCATAAGCCGGTGCAGCAGGACTTCATCAATGATTTCCGGATGCGCCCGCATCGGGATCCCGGGCAGCAGGTGGTGCAGGTTGGCGGAGGCGAATTCACGGATGTTGGCCTCGATCGCACTCGCTTCGCCATCTTCATCTGTAGCTTGTATCGCCGGCGCGAAACGGTAGGGGCGCGGCAAGCGTGCCAGCGTATCGAGATAGTCTGCGGCGTTCAGCATAAGTGGAGTGATGCAGTAGGATTATTTATGGTGATTCCTCACACCGGAGCGCAGCATACTGTTAGTGTGCGGCGAAATAAACCGGACCCGTCCGGACTTGGCAAATCCCAAGGCCGGACGGACCCGTAGGTCCTTGCTATACCGGCATCGCGGGGATGCCGATTTTTCGTGTTTACGCAGAACTTAAACCGGAGCCATGGCGTTTCTGCAACACGCTACCATTCTTGTTATCAGCTCGTCCTTGGCGGGTCCGACCAGTTTCTGGATACCGAGATCCATCTGACGAACCGGTTTGCTGGTCCTGAACATGACACCTTGAGTTTTTTTCACAGCGAAAAGATTGATGTTCATTGGGAAAACCTCCGAATTACCAATAGAACTAGACCTATCGCCGATGGATATGAGCCTCCTGTGAGAGGTTTATGTACACACAGTGTGGCTCAAGCCACGCAGCGAACTGTATAGAGAACCCTCCATACATCGGCACTTTTATACCACACATCGCCGTATTCATGCCGTCCGTCCGGAACTGGCACACGAGCCAGTCAGTTTATGTCACACGACTTTGGCCAAACGCACGCGTTAGCTCGATGTCAGATGGAACCACTCTCCGCCCAGAGCCGTTTTTGCAGGGGTTTGAGCCGCTTCAGGGCCGCTTCCAGCTTCAAGGCGTCCGAGCGGCTGGCCACTTTGACCGAAGCCAGCAGTCTGGCCGGCGGATTCGCACGGGTGAAACGCGCGCCCTTTTTGCCGCCGCGGTGTTCCGCGAGCCGCCGCTCCACATCCGTGGTAATGCCGGTGTAGAGCCGCCCTCCGCGGCATTCCAGCAGATATACGTAATACGGTTTGGCTAGCCTTTGCTGCAAATGTTCGACCGGCGATTCATTTCAGCAGCGGATGATCCTGTGGCAACTGCTTGCTGTACCAGATCGCCAGCTTGTGGCGCATGGTC
>JBOIBC010000244.1:0-2489 GCA_050739295.1 Gammaproteobacteria bacterium | reverse complement strand
GGTCGGGACCCTTGGGGCCATCGATTTCCTCGGGTTTGGCCAGCTGTTTCGATTCCGACTCGCTGTTCTTGTCTGGCGAAATCGGGATGGAAGGTTCTGTACGTGTTGGCTCAGGCATGTGCTTGTTATGGATATGTGCCGTGTGCCACGCATTTTACACCCAAAGCCCATGATGTAGCAGCGGCCCTGTGCAACAACCCGTATCATAGGCAGACCATGTCTGTGGCACACACTCCATGAATCCGGCCTGGCGGACATTTCTTGACCAGCAGGCGCTGCGCGATGCGCAGCCCGAGCCGGCCGCATCAGCGAGCCGTACGAGCATGACTGATCTGTCTTGTGATGGACTCATCAAAATCGAGGGTGCCGATGCACGCGCATTCTTGCAGGGACAACTGAGCAGCGACATTGAGGCGCTGACGCTAGAACGAGGTCAGTTCAGTTCCTGGAACAGTCCCAAGGGCCGTGTTCTCACGCTGCTGCGATTATTCCTGCACGACGATGCCATCTACATGGCAATGCCGGCAGCGCTCACCGCACCTATCCTGAAACGCCTGTCCATGTATGTGCTGCGCTCCAAAGCCACGCTCAGAGACGCCAGCGATGAGCTCATCAGCCTCGGCCTTACCGGCGATTCCGCACCGGGCTTGCTGCAGAAGGCCGGACTGCCGGTGCCTGCCACAATTTATCAGACGATCTCCAAGGATCAGATCACACTCATGCGACTGTACGGAAAAACACCGCGTTATGCCTGCTACGGCTCCACACACCAGCTCATTGCGTTGGCAAAACAATTGCAGTCAGATGTCCGATGGGTGAATGAAAACAGTTGGTCGCTGTTGCGGATACTGGCCGGTGTGCCACTGATTTACCCCGAAACCGTAGAACATTTCGTGGCGCAGATGCTAAACCTGCAGGATCTTGGCGCTATCAGCTTCAAAAAGGGCTGCTATACGGGTCAGGAAATCATTGCCCGCGCGCAGTACCGTGGTGCCGTGAAACGTCATCTGCACCACGCACATTGTTCTGCGGTGCTCCACATCTCGCCCGGAACACTGCTCCATGCCAAAGAAACCGGCCAGGCGGTTGGTGAAGTGGTGGATGCCTGCCGCGATGCCGACCGTATCTGGCAAATGCTGATCGTGCTGCAGGACGAATTTGCCAGCGTACCGTTGCATATCGATGAATCCCCTATTACTTTAGTCGGATAAACTCCGTTGCATCACCACTGCATAAAATCCATCCGTGCCATGCCTGTTCGGTAACAGGCGCATAGCGCCCTCGCCTGTACCCCCCTCCTTCAGATCAATGCCCTGCCGCGCCAGAATGTCTCGAGCTGAAAGAACGTGAAAACCTCGATGGCTGTCGAGAAGCGCGGCAATCACTTCGCTGTTTTCCGAATCCAGCAAACTGCAGGTGGCATATACCAGACGGCCGCCCGGTTTTACCAAGTGTGATGCGGCAGTGAGAATACGGCTCTGAAGCGCAGCCAATTCCGCGAGATTGATATGCTTCCATTTGATGTCCGGGTTTCGGCGCAAGGTGCCGGTGCCGGAACAGGGCGCGTCCACCAGCACCGTGTCCATCTTGCCATGCATGGGCGCCAGTTTCCGGTCTTGCTCGTCGCGGATCAGAAAACGCTGGATGATATCGGTGCCTGCGCGCTTGAGCCGCGGCTTGATCCGATCGAGCCGGCGCGCGGATACATCGCAAGCATACACCACGCCGCTATTACCCATGACAGAGGCGAGCTGCAAAGTTTTGCCGCCGGCGCCGGCGCAGAAATCCATGATCTTCTGCTTGGGCTGGGCTTCCACCAGCAGCCCGACCAATTGACTGCCTTCATCTTGCAGTTCGAACCAGCCGCTGCGGAAAGCCTCCGTGGTGAACAGCGGACCGCGCTTGTCACGGCGCAGGCCCAACGGCGAATGCGGCGTCGGTACTAAATCGTAACCTGCTTCGGCGAGCGTCTGCTGGAGTCCCGCGCGCGTTGTCTTGGCGGTGTTGACGCGAATGTCCACACTGGCCGGCTGATTCAGTGCCTCGGCCAGAGCCAGTGTTTCCGCTTCGCCGAACTGCGTCACCAGGCGCTCACAAAGCCAGTCCGGCAGATTCGCGCGCACTGCCAGCGGGAACTCAAACAGATCCAGCGCGCGTACGCGCTCCACCAGCGCCACCGCGCCGCCATCGAAACCCGCGTCCGCCAGCGCTCGCGCACTCCAGCCGCCGTATTTCAGCAGCCAGGTGGCCGTCAGCCACGCTGCTGTGTCGGACTCTTCACCCGCCACCGGCGCATGCAGCGCTGTCAATTCTCGCCTGCGCCGCAGGCAGCCGTACACCGTTTCCGCAGCAAATGCGCGGTCTTTGGAACCCATCTTGCGATGGGTGCTGAAGTAGTGATCCATCACCGAATCGGCAGGATATTGCAGCTGCGTCAGGATGGCATGCAGCAGTTCGTTGGCCTGGAGCAATCTTGTCCGGCCATGAGG
>JBOIBC010000243.1:0-2495 GCA_050739295.1 Gammaproteobacteria bacterium | reverse complement strand
GCTGTACCCACGGAGGCTGGGAGACTGCTTACGCCTGCAGCAGTCATGTCGGCCACGATGTGCGCGGTTTCCTGGAGCACGACGTCAGGCACAATGGCATTCACATCGTCCACGGCATCCGTCGTGTTGCCATCAGCTGTGAGAGCGCGTGTGGACGCGGTCGCAGCAGTTTTGGAGGGGGTACCGGTCTCAGCCAGTTTATAGGCTTCTTCCAGACTGACGGCGGGAGGCAGACCCTTGAGCCGTCGCCAACTGTTGGCAAGAGCCAGCCGTTGACGGTCGTGTTCAGCACGCTGCTTCTCCCGCATGCTCAGTAATAGTGACACGGATTTCTCATTGCGCTGTGTTTGCAGTTGCTGGATGCCATCCAGGAACAGTGCCCAGGCGGGATCATGGGCGATGCGCTCGACATGCAGCTTGTCGAGTTTCGGCAGTGCTGCAGGAATACCCAGTTGGAGCGGGGTATAGTCAGCGCTGGCGATCTGATCCCATGGAAGGGCGTCGTCTTGGGTTTCTTCGCCGAATTCCTTGGGATCAATGGGCGAGGGCAGGGCGATATCGGGAGTCACACCTTTGCGCTGGGTGCTGGCGCCGTTCACCCGATAAAACTTGTCCACCGTGAGCTTGAGCTGCCCGGCGTCCTGGTTCCCCGGTATGAACCGGTTCAGGTCTATTAGTCTTTGCACAGTGCCTTTGCCGTAGGTTGTGGCACCTACGACGATGCCACGATGATAATCCTGGATGGCGGCGGCGAAGATTTCCGACGCGGAGGCCGTCAAACGATTCACCAGCACAGCCAATGGACCCGTATAGACGATGCCGCTGTCGTCATCGTCGTCCACTTCCACATTGCCGCTGGTGTCACGAATCTGCACCACCGGGCCGTGAGGGATGAACAAGCCGGTGAGTTTGGTGGCCTCATCCAGGGCGCCACCGCCATTGTTGCGCAGATCAACAACCACACCGTCCACGTGCTCCGCTTCAAGTTCCAGGAGCAATTTGCGCACGTCACGGGTGGTGCTGGTGTAATTTTTCTCGCCTTCCATGCGCCCTTCAAAATCGCTGTAGAAGGCAGGAATATTGATGACGCCAATCTTGTAACTGCGCGTGCCGCGCTGGACGCTGATGATGCTCTTGTGCGCGGCCTGGGCTTCGAGTTTCACCGTTTCGCGCACCAGGCGGAGAACCTTTTCCGGCGAGCCGGGAGGGGCGCCGGCGGGCAGGATCTGCAGCCGGACCACGGACCCCTTGGGACCTCGGATGAGCTGCACCACGTCGTCCAGACGCCAGCCCACCACATCCACCATGTCACCCTTGTCGCCCTGGGCCACGCCGGTGATGCGGTCATCAGGGTGCAGTTCCTTGCTTTGAGCGGCGGGTCCACCCGGGATTACGCGATCCACACGCGTATATTCACCTTCGGACGTGAGCGCAGCACCGATGCCCTGGAGCTTGAGGCTCATCTGGATCTGAAATTCCTGCGACTGATCCGGCGAGAAATAATCGGTGTGCGGGTCCAGAGACAGGGTGTAGGCATTCATGAACAGGTTGAACACATCCGAGGCTGCGATCTGGCGTGCGCGGTAATCGAAATTCTGATAACGCTTGCGCAGCACGCCGGCAGCCTGCTTCCAGGTTTTGCCTGCCAGCAACAGACCGATGACATCGTTCTTGACACGTTTGCGCCAAAGGTCATCCAGCTCCGCCGCGCTGGCGGCCCAAGGGGCCTTGGAGCGGTCGTAAACGTATTCTTCTTTCACCTTGAAGTCGGGCTCATGCTTTAGCAGACTCAGGGCATACTGGATACGCTGCCGGACGCGTTGTTGATAGACGTTGTAAATGGCGAAGGCAGGCTTGAGATTGCCGTTGCGGATGGCGTCGTCAAGCGTGTCGCGATAGGGTGCGAAGCCGTCAATATCGGATTGCAAAAAATAGCTGCGGTTCGGATCCAGGTCTTCAAGATAATGCCTGAATATTTGCTGCGAGAGCGCATTGTCCAGCGGCGTTTTACCGTAGTGATACCGGGTGAGAATACCGGCGATAGCTTGATCCACCAGCGTCTCACGCGGCTGCGGGCTCAGGGCCGGTAATTGCGCGAGGCTGCCGGCGGCGGGAGGGGCGGTGACGGCGGAATACGTGCTAGCCGCAACGACCAGTGTGCCGACAGCAATCAGCAGAACAAGAATCTTCTGGCGCATTCTGGGGGAATTTCCTGTTGGCAAGTGCCATACCGGGGCGGGCATGGCACGGGGGTGGCTTCTGACAGCATATTATTGGAAGTCAAGCCCGAGTGCGAGTACCCGCGCAACACGCGATAATATCAGCCCAAGTCTGCCGTGATGCGACGTCACGCCAGCCCATGCGTTAACCTTAAGGAAACCCGCTTTCCATGCGCCCCATGAGCTTCATCAACGGTGTGATTTTCGGCAGCGCCGTGGCTCTGGGCGGTGTGCTGGGCGTAATTCTGTTCTTCCGGTATGTACTGACCCTGGACA
>JBOIBC010000242.1:0-2584 GCA_050739295.1 Gammaproteobacteria bacterium | reverse complement strand
CTCCAGCACCCGTTTCGCCACATGGCTCAAGACACGATTGGTAAAACCCGGAATGGCGTTCTGTTCGTGCAACACCAGGGGACAGCCCAGCAGGCGTGCCGCGAGACCGCCCGGTCCGCTGGCGAATCCGCCCATGCCCAGCACCGCCTCCGGGTGCAGACGTTTGAGAATACCGAGCGCCTGGCTCACGGCACGCGTAATACGCAGCGGCGATCTGAGCAAAGTACCGAGACCCTTGCCACGAATGCCGCCCACATCAATCCATTCGATGGGGATACCAGCGGCCGGAACTACCCGCGCTTCCAAACCCTGGCGCGTGCCGATCCAGGTCACGTCATGACCGCGCGCGCGCAGTACATCCGCCACTGCAAGTGCAGGGAAGACGTGACCACCAGTGCCTCCAGCCATAATCACGATTTTCATTTCTCCGTCACACGCCGCTCTAACCTTCCCTGGTGCGCCAACCAGCCGTGCCTTCCCTGGCGCGGCGCTCGGCGGGATCGGACAGCCACCGGCTGTCCGATAAAAGTCACCCGCGTTGCCTCCGTCTCGACGCTCATGCTGGCTTCTCACGCTCCATCCAGGAGCGGCCAGCACGCGTTTCCATATCCACGCGCAAAATCAGGCCAATGGCGGCGCAAATCACGATGAGACTGCTGCCGCCGTAACTCATGAGCGGCAGCGTCAAGCCTTTCGTTGGCAGCACACCCACGTTCACACCCATATTGATGAATGCCTGCAACCCGATCCAAAGTCCCAGGCCGAAAGCCAGATACGCGCCGAACATCAGACCCTTCTTTGCGGCGCGGCGCGCAATCACGACAGCGCGCCAGGTGAAAACGAAATACAGCAGAATGACCACGAGGCAGCCCAGCAGTCCCAGCTCTTCTGCCAGCACCGCGAACAGGAAATCCGTATGCGCTTCCGGCAGATAGAAAAGTTTTTGCACGCTCTCACCCAGACCCACGCCGAAGAAGCCGCCGCGGCCGATGGCGATGAGCGACTGGGTCAACTGGAAGCCGCTGTCGAAGGGATGGCTCCAGGGATGCAAAAACCCGGTGATGCGTTCCAGACGATAGGGCGAAGCCACCGCCAGCACCATGAACCCTACCGCGCCCAACACCAGAAACAGGATGAAGTCCCGCAGACGCGCGCCGCCGAAGAACAACATCGCCATGGCGCTGGCAATCAAAACCATGGCCGCGCCGAAGTCGGGTTCCGCCAGCAGCAATAACGCCGCCAGACCAAGCAATATCATCGGCTTGAGAGAGCCAGTGAAGCGCGTGGTCAGTTCTTCGTGATGGCGCACGCTGTAGCCAGCTATATAGATGAGTATCAACAGTCGTGCCGGTTCCGAGACCTGCAAGCGAAACGGTCCCATCACCACCCAGCGGATACTGCCATTCACGTGCCGGCCGATACCCGGCACCAAAACCAGCGCCAACATTCCGAGCGCGAGCATCATCAGTAAAAAATTGGAGCGCTGCCACCAGGACAAGGGCACCGAGTACGCGGTAAAAGCGAGACCCAGACCCACGACGGCATAAGCCAGTTGGCGTTCGAGAAAATAGAACGGGTTACCGGTTGCCTTATCGGCGAGGGTGATGGATGCCGACGCCACCATCACCAAACCTACAGCCAAAATAATCGCCGCTGCCGTGAGCAACACCCGATCAGGTGTTTGTACGCCAGAACCGGCGATGGGTTTTGCTTCAGGCACCGGGGAGCCTCCTCACGGCTTGCGCGAACACTCGACCGCGATGCTCGAAGTTTTCGAACATGTCGAGACTGGAACAGGCGGGCGATAACAACACCAGATCGCCGGGCTGCGCGAGTCTGGCCGCGGCTTGCACCGCCGCGTCCATATCCTTTACACGCGTCACCGGCACGCGTCCGGTTATCGCTGTTTCCATCGCCACGGCATCCTTGCCCAGCAATATCGCCGCGCGTGTCTTTCCGCTTAGCGCCTGCGCGAGCGGCGTGAAATCCTGGCCCTTGCCGTCGCCGCCTGCGATCAGCACCAGCGGCCCCATCAAACCCGACACGGCGGCGAGCGTTGCACCCACATTGGTACCCTTTGAATCGTCGTACCAACTGACACCGTTCACATCCGCTATATATTCCATGCGATGCGGCAGACCGGGAAATTCGCGCAAAGCCGCCAGCATCGCCGCCATCGGCAAACCTGCGGCTTCGCCCAGCGCCAATGCAGCCAGCGCGTTCGCCAGGTTGTGATCGCCACGGATGCGCAGGGCATCCGCAGGCAAAAGCTTTTCATCCCCGCGCGTCAGCCAGCGTTGCTGCTTGTGCACGACGATGCCGTAATCGCTGCCGCCGGGTACATCCAGTCCGAAACTGACGTGCTTGTGCACATCCGGTGCCATCCTGCGCACCCAATCGTCCGCCCGATTGATCACGGCCACATCACAGTGCGCGAAGATGCGCGCCTTGGCGGCGGCATACTCAGCGAGCGTGGCGTAGCGATCCATGTGATCCGGCGAAATGTTCAGCACGGTGGCCGCGGTGCACTGCAATGACACGGTGACTTCGAGTTGAAAGCTGGACAATTCCAGCACGTACAGCT
>JBOIBC010000241.1:0-2617 GCA_050739295.1 Gammaproteobacteria bacterium | reverse complement strand
GGCGAGCGCCGTGTATGGTCTATTCCCGGCCAATGCCGTGAACGGCGATGATGTGAGAGTATTCAAGAACAGCAATCGGGATGAGCAGCTGATTACCTTCCATTTTCTGCGCCAGCAGCAGGAAAAGCCCACCGGCAAGCCCAATCAGTGCCTGATGGATTACGTGGCGCCCCAGGCTACCGGCATCGAGGATTACTTTGGCGCCTTTGCCGTCACCGCTGGTCTTGGTATTGAAGAGCATGTGCGGCGTTTCGAGGCTGACCACGATGACTACAACGCGATTTTGTTGAAGTCCCTTGCAGACCGCCTGGCGGAAGCCTTCGCGGAACTGCTGCACGGACGCGTGCGTCGCGAATTCTGGGGCTACGTCCCGGATGAACAGCTCGATAACGACGCCTTGATTCAGGAACAGTACAAAGGTATCCGGCCCGCACCCGGTTATCCCGCCTGTCCAGAACACACCGAGAAAGGCGGCATCTGGCAGTTGCTAGATGCGGAACGCCGCGCCAGTATCAAGCTCACGGAACACTACGCCATGTGGCCGGCGGCGGCGGTCAGCGGTTTCTATTTTTCGCATCCACAATCCCGGTATTTCGCCGTGGGCAAGATCAACCGCGATCAGGTGGCCGACTATGCACAGCGCAAGGGCATGGGTCTGGAGACCGCAGAACGCTGGTTGGCGCCGAACCTGGGGTACTCACCCCGATAGGAACGAGGTGTGAGGCGTGGTGAATGAAATGAGTGGATGATCCGCGTACGCATACCAATTTCTCAGATGCTTGTTGTCGCTACCTGAAAAGCGTTGTTGCTTTTGGTAGAATGCCCACTCCGAACAAGACCATCTTCCTTCCTCAATCTCCTTCCTGGGGATCAGCCATGTTCAAGGCAATATCACTGTTGGCTTTGCTGCCGGTATTCTTGTTTCCGTTTACCGCCAGTGCGGCCAATAATCAGGACGTATTGCGCGCCACCCTCAAGAATGGCCTGCGGGTCGTAATCGTGCGCAACACGCTGGCGCCTGTGGTGACTACCGAGATGAATTATCTCGTCGGTTCCAACGAAGTCCCAGCCGGTTTTCCAGGTACCGCGCATGCGCTCGAACATATGATGTTCCGTGGCAGTCCCGGTTTGTCCAAGGACCAGTTGGCGGAAATATCAGCCACGATGGGCGGCAGTTTTGACGCCGACACCCAGGACACGCTCACGCAGTTTTATTTCACGGTGCCGTCCGATGACCTGGACGTGGCGCTGCACATCGCCGCCCTCCGCATGCGCGATCTGGATGTGAGTCAGGCGGAGTGGGAGAAGGAGCGCGGCGCGATCGAACAGGAAGTGGCGCGGGATTTGTCCAATCCCCAATACCTGATGTTCAAGCAGTTGCAGGCAGTGATGTTCAAGGGCACGCCCTATGAGCACGACGCGCTCGGCACGCGCCCGTCCTTCAACAAGACCAGCGCAAAAATGCTCAAGAGTTTTTACAACGCCTGGTACGCGCCCAACAACGCAATTTTCGTCATCGTGGGCGACGTGCAGCCAAAAGAAACCCTGGCGCGGGTGGAAAAACTATTTGGCGACATCCCGGCCAAGAAACTGCCGGCGCGTCCTGCAATCAAGTTCGAGCCTGTGCAGCCGCAAACTCTTCAGTTGCCCACCGATACACCCTATGGTCTATCGGTCATTACCTTCCGTCTGCCGGGCTATCACAGTCCCCATTATGCCGCGGGTGAGATTCTCAGCGATGTGCTTGCCAGCCAACGCGGTAATCTTTACGCGCTGGTACCCGAAGGCAAGGCGCTGTATGCCGGTTTTGTGGGCTTCGCGATGCCGGCTGCAGGTCTGGGCTTGGCGATTGGTGTGTTCCCGCGAGGCGGGGATTCCGCCGCACTGACCACTGACATCCGCAAGGTGCTGACGCAGACTCTGAAGGACGGCGTGCAAGCCGATCTCGTGACGGCTGCGAAGCGCCAGGAAATCGCGCAACTGGAATTCCAGAAGAACTCTGTGGATGGTCTGGCGAATGCCTGGTCGAACGCACTTGCACAGCAGGGGCTGGAATCTCCCGATGACATGATCGCGGCCTTCAACAAGGTGACCGTTGCCGACGTGGACCGGGTGGCGCGCGAATATCTCAACCAGGACCACGCGTTCACGGCCATCCTGACACCGGAATCCTCCGGCAAGCCGGTTTCGAGCAAGGGCTACGGCGGCGCTGAATCATTCTCCGCTGCACCGGAAAAAGCCGTGCCACTGCCGAAATGGGCCGCAACCGCGCTCGCGCGTTTCAATATGCCCCAGTCCCTGGTGAATCCGGTGGTGAGCACGCTGCCCAACGGCATCAAGCTCATCGTGCAACCGGTAGGCGTAAGCAATACGGTCAGCGTGTACGGCCGCATCAAGAACCAGCCGGACTTGCAACAGCCTGCCGGCCAGGACGGTGTCAATCAGGTGCTGGATGGTTTGTTCAGTTATGGCACTACGGACCTGGATCGCATCGCGTTCCAGAAGGCGCTGGATGACATTGCCGCGCAGGAATCCGCAGGCACGAATTTCTCCGTGCAAGTGCCGGCAGCGCATTTCGAACGGGCGGTGCAACTGTTGGCGGACAACGAACTGCACC
>JBOIBC010000240.1:0-2637 GCA_050739295.1 Gammaproteobacteria bacterium | reverse complement strand
ACATAACTCTGGGCCACCAGGTTAATGGCTTCGGTAGCGCCGCGCACGAACACGATCTCTTTTGTCGAAGTGGCGTTGATAAACCGGCGGACTTTTTCACGTGCGCCTTCATATGCAGCCGTCGCCAGCTCGCTCAACTGGTGTACGCCGCGATGCACGTTGGAGTTGGTCTGACGGTAATACTCCACGATTGCATCAATGACTGCCTGGGGCTTTTGGGAGGTGGCGGCATTGTCCAGATACACCAGCGGCTTGCCGTGTACCTGCCGCTGCAGGACGGGGAAATCGCGTCGCCAGCGCAGCGGATCAAAGCCGGTTGTCACAGCGACGGGTTTGCGCAGAGTATCGTGCCGGGCGCTCATGGCGATTCCAAGGCCGCGGATTGAGGCAGCACTGCCGCCAACTGACGGCGGGCGAAGGTGCGTAGTTCCGGTGATGCGATGCGAGCCAGAACTGCGAGAGCAAACGCGCCGGTCAACATGCCGCGGGCTTCTTCCAGACCGAGGCCACGGGAACGCAGATAGAACAAGGCATGCTCGTCCAACTGACCAATGGTGGCGCCATGGCTGCATTGCACGTCATCGGCGTAGATTTCCAATTCCGGTTTGGTGTCGATTTCTGCCGTACGCGACAGCAGCAGGTTATTGTTGATCTGGTTGGCGTCGGTTTTTACTGCGTGTTCAGCTACCACTACCTTGCCGTTGAACACCGCCCGGCCGTGGTTATTGATAATCCCGCGGTACAACTCGTCGCTGGTAGTGGCAGGGGCGAGATGGTCAATGCGCGTGTGATTGTCCACATGCCGGCGTTGATCCACGAGATACAAGCCATTCAATGCGCTTGCCGCGCCCGGGGCCTTCAGCCGTGTGCGCAGGTCGTTGCGTACCCACAGACCGCCGAAATTCAGTGTGTGGGAGAGGTAACGGCTGTTGTCTTTCTGGATGACATGCACGCGGCTCACGTGGAAGTCCGTCAGGCTCTCCCGTTGCAGGCGCAGATGCTCGAGCACCGCGGCTTCACCAAGAGCAATCTGGATGTAACTGTTGGTGAAATTTGCGGCGCCCTCAAGGCCAAACCAGGTTTCCACGAGTGTTGCTTTGGCCTTGACGCCGAGTTTCACCAAGACGCGTGGATGACAGGCGAGTGCCTGTGGTTGCGGCGTGGATACAAATATCAGTTGCAGCGGAGATTCGAGCTGCACATCATCAGACACTTCGATGACAGCACCATCCGATAGGAACGCGGTATTCAATGCGATGAACGGATCATTGTTCCAATTTGATTCCTGGGCGAGGTCGGCCTTCAGTGATTCCGAATCCTGTTCCAGCATCCGCTTGAGCGAAATCACACGCAAACCAGCAATCCTTGGAACCGGCATGCCAAGCTCAGGTACATATTGGCCGTTCACAAACACCAGCGTGTGCGCTGATGCTTCACGAAGCAGTACTGGTTCGATGGTACGCGCGTCAATTTCAACCGGCTCGGGTATTGTCGAGCTGAAGGCGCGCTTCTCCAGTGGCCGGGTGCTGGTATATTTCCAGTCCTCGTTGCGTCCGGCTGGAAAGCCGTGCGCAGAAAAATGTGTGAAGGCATCACGGCGCAAGTCTGTGAGCCAAGGCGGGGTATTGCCTGCACGCCCGGACTCAAGCGCATCGAAGCCCTCGACGTAGGGACGGATGGCTTCGTTCACCGCGTTCATACCGCGGCCTCGGCCAGTACCCAGTCGTAGCCGCGCTTTTCCAGTTCCAGCGCCAAGTTCCGGTCGCCGGATTTGATGATGCGGCCATTCGCCAGCACATGCACGAAATCAGGCTGCACATGATCCAGCAAGCGCTGATAATGGGTGACCAGAATCATGGCGCGCTCGGGGTCGCGCAATTTGTTGATGCCGTTGGCGACCACTTTCAGTGCATCTATATCGAGGCCTGAGTCGGTCTCATCCAGCAGAGCGAGCTTGGGTTCCAGTACCAGCATTTGCAGGATTTCATTGCGCTTCTTTTCACCACCGGAGAAGCCTTCGTTCACGGCGCGATTGAGGAAACTCGGGTCTATTCCCATGAGCTTCATTTTGCCCTTGATCAAAGTCAGGAAATCCATGGCATCCAGTTCTTCTTCGCCGCGGTGCTTGCGGATAGCGTTGTACGCGGCTTTGAGCAGATACACATTGTTGACGCCGGGAATCTCGACCGGGTACTGGAACGCCAGGAACACGCCTTCACGGGCGCGTTCCTCGGGGGCCAGGCTGAGCAAATCTTTGCCGAGATAACGAACGCTTCCCGCAGTAACTTCATAGCCATCACGGCCAGCCAGAATGTGGGCGAGCGTGCTCTTGCCGGAGCCGTTGGGACCCATGATGGCGTGAACCTCGCCCGCTTTGACTTCAAGATTGAGGCCTTTCAATATCTCTCGGCCTTCAACTTTTGCATGTATATTCTTGATGCTCAGCATGGTTATTCCTGATTTTCAGATCTTGGATTTCACGCAGCACGCAGCGCTTTCTAACCGATGGCGCCTTCCAGCGTAACCGCCAAAAGCCGCTGCGCTTCCACGGCGAATTCCATGGGCAATTCCTTGAATACGTCCTTGCAGAAACCGCTTACGATCATGTTGACAGCGTCTTCCGTGCCGACGCCGCGG
>JBOIBC010000239.1:0-2671 GCA_050739295.1 Gammaproteobacteria bacterium | reverse complement strand
CCGCTGTACCTTGATATCACACTCACGGCCGGTGCCAGATTCGAACAGGCAATCCCCGCGGGTCACAACGCATTCCTGTATGTATACGAAGGCGAGATAACGGTGGACGGGGACGCGCACACGCTCATGACACACGCGGCAGGCATCCTCGACTCGGTGGGTGACGCCGTTGAAGTACGTGCCGGAAAAAACAGTGCCCGCCTGCTGCTGATCGCAGGCAAACCACTCAACGAGCCGGTGGTGCAATACGGCCCGTTCGTGATGAACTCACGCGAGGAAATCGAACAGGCGATCCGCGACTACCAATTGGGAAAGCTCGTAGCCAACTAACGCGACCGTTATTACTTCCTGGCAGCGATGAGCTGACTGAGATAGTCCTGCGCGCCCTCGATGCGTTCCAGGTGCGGGTGTTGCAATCCGCTGTGATAATCCACCGCAAATGTTTTATATTCATCCTGGAATTTCACCAGTAGCTCAATAGGCGCATCACTGTCTTTGGCTGCAGAAATCGCTTCTTTCAGCCTCTCCGGCTTGTAATCACGGCTATTGACCGCCACCAGCATGGCGCCTGAGGAAACCCCCGCACGGAATGCTGGACCGTCCCAGCGCACGTCCGTGATGCGATTGTCCTTCTCGTCAAGGCGCAAGCCAATCGAATACGTGAAATCCGTGTACTTGCGCCCGGCTTGTGCGTTCTTCTCAAACTCGCTTTCCTGATCGGTATAGACGAGCTTCCAGCCGCAGGCCTCAAGCCCTTCCAGCGGAGGCGCATGCGCATCCAGGCGCGAGCGCAGGAATCCCGTCCAATCGAATGCCGCCACACTATTCAGTGCGGCGACGATATCGTCGAATACATAGGTCTTGGCCGCAAAGCTGTCGCTGTCCATACCGAAGAACGTGCGCGCGAAATCATCCAGCGACTTGGCGTTGCCACTCAGCTTGCGGATGTTGCTGTCAGCGGCCAGCCACAGCATCTGCCCGGCGCTGTAATACTCCTCGCTCATCTGCCAACTGCGATACGGCAAGGCGGCGCGCTGAGCGATCGTCGGGTCGTTGGTTGTGTCCTGGATTGTGCGCCACTTGAAACCGGGGCGGTCACGGTCGTAGCGTGCCGCAACCAGTGCCAGCGCATCGCGAAACTGCGCCTCGGACCACAGGCCGGAGCGTGCCGTAAGCACAAAACCCCAGTATTGGGTCTGGCCTTCGTACAACCACAGCAGGGAATCGCCCATCGGTACATTGAAGTTCGGCGTCCACAGGTCTGCCGGGCGGCGGAACTTGCCGTTCCAGGAATGGGTGTACTCGTGCGCCAGCAGATCCCGCCCCGGTGCGTGCTTGTCCCATTCGGTAAAATAGTCGGCAAACGTTCCATCTTCGCTCGACTGGTGGTGCTCGACTCCCTTGTGACCCAGCTGGTCTGACAGAGACACCAGGAAGTCGTAATGATCGTAATGCTGCGAGTCAAACAGCTTGCAGGCTTGAGTAACAAGTTGCCGGTGTGCATTGAGCTGCGGCTCGGTGCATTCCAAACACTTGGGCGTATCGGCGACGATATCCATGTACACCGGTATTTTGGCGCCGGGTGCAAGCTCCATGCGCCTGAAGTACCGTCCGGCGTAGAGCGGTGAGTCCACCAGTGTTTCAAATGTCGTGGGTTTGAAGGACGTGACATCGCCGGATTGCAATTGTGTTTCGAGCGCCGTGCCATATTGCCAGCCGGGAGGCAGTCGCACGCTGGCTGCGTAGGTAATGCCACGGGAGTAATGGCCGGCGGGATATAGCGCCACTGCATGCCACGTCAAATTCAGCATGCTGCCGATCATCTCGATTGGACCTTCGCCCGGACCACGCGCAGACAGATATTGATAGTCCAGGGTGATCTCGGAAACGCCCTGCGGCACCTCGATCCGGAATACGTACACGTCATACTTGTCACGTACCCAGGCGAGTGGCTTGCCGTTGGCGGCGACGCTGAGTCCTGCCAGCTTGGCGATGGGTCCGGCAGGCTCATGGAAGGCGGGGATCCATTTCGGATAAAGCAGGGTCAGTGTGCCGGGTGCGACAGGGATGATCTCGTGCGCACGGAAGATACCTTGCGAGGTGTCACTGGCATCTACCTCGAGCTTGATCGTGCCGGGATAAGGAATGTCGCGTGGAGGAGGAATCTGGGGAGATGCCGGATCTGTAGTGTCTTTTGTGCTTGTAGTCATAATGCCTCACTGTAGCAACGCAGGTCATCCGTCTCAAGCGGACGCGGCCTGCGGTGCAGCAACAAATAAACAGGGTTTCCTTCGTGGCAGCGCCTTCCTCACACGCCAGGCGGTGATTCCGGCTTCCGGCTCGCTTCCACCGTAGGCGCAGTTTCCACCGCCTTCACTATTTTCTCTTTCGCCGTCGCCACGTAGGTGTAAATCACCGGTACTACGTAGAGCGAGATAAGCGCACCTATAGCCAGGCCGGTTGCAATCACCAGGCCCATATCAAAACGGCTCACGGCGCCGGGACCGCTGGCCACCAGCAGCGGCACCACGCCGAATACCATGGCGCCGGTGGTCATGAGGATCGGCCGCAGCCTTATGCTGGAAGCCTTTTCAGCCGCTGCGCGCCGGTCGAGTCCCTCTTCTTCCTGAATGACATTGGCAAACTGTACGATCAGGATGCTCTGCTTGGT
>JBOIBC010000238.1:0-2699 GCA_050739295.1 Gammaproteobacteria bacterium | reverse complement strand
GAACTACATCGCGTCAGATTGATGCAGTGTCGGATTACATTATTGACATGATTGCAGGAAAGGCCACAGCCTTACCACCGAAGCCTGAATAAAGAATGGTTTGCCACAACAGGTAACTAACTCATTTAGTTCCAATCCAGTACTACTTTCCCAGATTGCCCCGAGCGCATCACGTCGAAACCCTTCTGGAAATCGCTGATGGGGAAGTGGTGCGTGAGCACCGGCGTGAGATCGAGGCCGCTCTGGAGCATGGCGGCCATCTTGTACCAGGTCTCGAACATCTCGCGGCCGTAGATGCCCTTGATGAATAGGCCCTTGAAGATCACCTGGTTCCAGTCAATAGCCACCTCCGCGGGCGGCAGACCCAGTAGGGCCACCTTGCCACCGTGGACCATAGTCGTGAGCAGTTGACGGAACGCTTGCGGATTGCCGGACATCTCCATGCCCACATCGAAACCCTCGGTCATCTTCAGTTCTTTCATGACGTCTTCGAGCTTTTCTTTCTGCACGTTTATGGCCTTCGTGGCTCCCATCTTTTTTGCGAGAGCAAGGCGATAGTCGTTCACGTCGGTGATGACCACGTATCGCGCGCCCACATGCTTGGCGATGGCTACGGCCATGCAGCCGATGGGTCCGGCGCCGGTGATGAGCACGTCTTCGCCCACCAGATCGAATGACAGTGCCGTGTGGGTGGCATTGCCAAACGGGTCCAGGAAGGCGGCGATATCGTCCGAAATCACATCCGGCAGCGGGAACGCGTTCATGGCCGGGATGGCGAGATATTCTGCAAAGCAGCCGGGACGGTTCACGCCCACGCCCACTGTGTTGCGGCACAGATGCCGCCGGCCAGCGCGGCAGTTGCGGCAGTGGCCACAGGTGATGTGACCTTCGCCTGAGACGCGCTCACCGATCTTGAATCCCTGTACTTCGCTGCCGATCTCGGCCACCACGCCGACAAATTCATGTCCCACGGTCATGGGCACGGGAATGGTCTTCTTCGCCCAGTCATCCCAGTTGTAGATGTGGATGTCGGTGCCGCAGATGGCGGTTTTTTTGATTTTGATCAACAGATCGTTTGGGCCGATCTTCGGCTTGGGCATGTCCTGCAGCCAGATGCCTTGTTCGGCTTTTGCTTTGACGAGTGCTTTCATAAGAACCTCATATAAGTGCGGTCTTGCACCCTCTCCCTCGATGGGAGAGGGTGGGGGTGAGGGTGGTCAATTTCCCCCTCACCCTATCCCTCTCCCGCGGAGGGGAGAGGGGATAAAATAATCAGTGAATCACGCATAATTTCTTGCCAGTCTTCCCAAACGCCGCGATGGCCTTGTCCAGATGCTGTTTCTCGTGCGCCGCGGATACCTGCACGCGGATGCGCGCCTTGCCTTCTGGCACCACCGGGAAAGAAAAGCCGATGACATAAATTCCTTCCTTCAGCAAATCATCCGCCATGGTCTTGGCGAGTTTTGCGTCGCCCAGCATCACCGGAATGATGGGATGATCGGCGCCGGCCAGCGTGAAGCCGAGTTTCTGCATGCCGGCACGAAAATGGGTGCTGTTGTCGCGTAGTTTCTGGCGCAGCGCGCCGCCGTGTTCCAATAGGTCCAGCACCTTGATCGTCGTGGCCGCAATCACTGGCGCGAGCGTATTGGAAAACAGATACGGCCGTGAACGTTGCCGTAGCCACTCGATGATCTCTTTGCGGCCTGAGGTGTAGCCGCCGGAGGCACCACCGAGCGCTTTGCCCAGCGTGCCGGTGAGGATATCCACGCGGCCCATGACGCTGCGGAATTCGTGGCTGCCGCGGCCATGCTCACCCATGAAACCCACCGCGTGGGAATCGTCCACCATGACCAGCGCGCCATGTTTTTCCGCCAGATCACAGATACCCTTGAGGTTGGCAATGATGCCGTCCATGGAGAACACGCCATCGGTGGCGATGAGTTTGAAACGGCAACCCGCGGCTTCCTTGAGCTTCGCTTCGAGGTCGGCCATGTCATTGTTGTTGTAGCGGAAACGCCTGGCCTTGCACAAACGCACGCCGTCAATGATGCTGGCATGGTTGAGCGCGTCGCTGATGACCGCATCCTGTTCGTCCAGCAGGGTTTCGAACAGGCCGCCGTTGGCGTCGAAGCACGAGGAATACAGAATGGTGTCTTCGGTACCGAGAAATTTCGAAAGACGTGCTTCCAGTTCCTTGTGCACCGTCTGGGTGCCGCAAATGAAGCGCACCGAGGACAGGCCGAAGCCGTATTTTGGCAGCGCCGCCTGCGCGGCCTTCACCAGTTCTGGGTTATCGGCCAGGCCCAGATAATTATTGGCGCAGAAATTGATGACCTCCTCGCCGGTCGTCACCTTGATGGCGGCCTGCTGCGGTGTGCTGATGACGCGCTCGGCCTTGTAGAGACCGGCTTCATGCAAGCCCGCGATCTGCTGGCGCAACTGGGCTAGAAAGGCATCGTTCACGGAAGCTCCGGGAGGGGGAATATGACCACGCTGATTATATCAGCCCGCGAAAGCCGGGATGCTAGACTTGACTGCATGGCACATGAAGAAACTGACCCACCGCGTATCCGGCTGGACAAGTGGCTGTGGTGTGCGCGCTTTTTCAAGACGCGCTCACTGGCCACGGCAGCCATCGTCGGCGGCAAAGCGCATGTGAATGGCGTGCGCGCAAAGCCGTCACATGAACCGCGCATTGG
>JBOIBC010000237.1:0-2704 GCA_050739295.1 Gammaproteobacteria bacterium | reverse complement strand
ATGTAGTTCCACCAAAGATGCCTTCCCAGTTATTGGACTTAGTTCCAAATTCGGCGTCACCAACTTTGTTTCCTGTCTGTATCTCGGTAAGAACAACACGTACTTCCAATCTTGCATGCCCGGCTGCTATGCCAGCGAAAAACCGCCCGGCTCCGGAAACATGGTTGAAATCTAAAACAGTAATTTCCATCTTCAAACCAGTATTAGCACTGGCAGGTAGCTTATTGAATATTAACTGCCGGCCAGGGAGTGCTTGATGTAACCTATCATTCAAGGCTAACTTCAAATCATCCATACTGCTCGCATAATCGGAACTTGAGGCGACAGCTGGATCCGCCATAATTGAACCATATATAACATCGCCGGGTTTTACCGACGCCACTGTAGGTATATTCCCAGTTTGAAGCACCTCTGACGCACATCCTACAATTAGAACTAATGCTGCCACTGTCAGAAATAGTTTGAATTTATACATGTTGGAACCCTCCGAGGTAACGATAAAGATAGGTTCGTGTATAAGATTAAACCCCATAGTAAAGGATGGAATATCACTACCACAACATATTCAAAATAATATCTACGCCGCATCACCCTCTGTATCCATTTAAGTCATTTCTACTAAGACCAGCAGACGAAACATAAGCTTAATTTTATCGAACTATTTGATAGTGCAAAAGCAGTACGCATATACCCCGCGTGGATCGCTGAATGCTTTGAAGCTGTTCGTCAGCCGTAACATTTCGCCATACCATGGAGTTGTATTTAGCGTCGCTTCCGGCAACAGGCCGGCAGCCAGCGAGGAATTGCTGCTGTTGGCGATGGCGATGAGCAACTTGTCTGAAAGGCTCAGCGGCCGTTCGATGTAGCGCACCGAATACTGCGGGCCAAGTTTTGCGAGTTTTGCAGCTTCCGCCACCGCGTCCTGCAGATCGCCGAACTTGTCCACCAGGCCGAGTTTCTTCGCTTCCTCGCCGCTCCATACCCGGCCCTGGGCGATGGCGTTCACCGCTGCCACACTCATGTGCCGGTTTTTCGCCACGTTGGTGATGAATTCCTGGTAACCGTTGTTGACGGTGAGCTGGAACATCTGCTGCATCTGCGGTGACATGGGGCGGGTTATGTCGAAGGCATCGCTCAAGGGCGTCGTGCCCACACCGTCTGTATGTACGCCGATCTTGGCGAGTGTCTTGTCGAAGGTTGGAAACAGGCCGAAGATGCCGATGGAGCCGGTGAGCGTGGCGGGATTGGCGTAAATCTCGTCGCCCGCCATGGAAATCCAGTAACCGCCGGATGCTGCGACTGCGCCCATGGAGACGACCACCGGTTTGCCAGCTTCTTTCGTGAGTTCGATCTGGCGCAGGATGAGATCGGAAGCGAACGCGCTGCCGCCGGGACTGTCCACCCGCAACACGATGGCTTTGATGGTGCTGTCGTGGCGTGCCTTACGAATCAGTTCCGAGGTGGAATCGCCGCCGATGGTGCCAGATGGTTGGTCACCCGGTTGAATGTCGCCGGCTGCAACGATGACGCCCACGGCATTGCCTGAATTGCGTAAATTGTCACCGTCATCCATCGCCTTCAGATAGCTGCGGAAATCTATCTGGCGGAAAGTATGACGGGTTTCACCCACCACTTTCTCCACTGCCGACTCCATCTGATCTTCCGTGGCAATCTTGTCAACCAAGCCGGTTTTTAGCGCCAGTTCTGCGCTGTCGCCACCCAATGCCGCCAGTCCCGTATTTATGTTATCTATATAGTTGCTCAACGCACTTGGCTTGAGATCACGCGCCTTGGTCACATCCTGCTGGTAGGTGCTCCAGAGCGTGTTCACCACCCTACCCCAGTCCTCGCGTGCATCCGGCGACATGCCATTCAGCATGAACGGCTCCACTGCAGATTTGTACTTGCCGACGCGGAAGATATTGACCTGCACGCCGAGCTTGTCGAGCGCGTCCTTGAAATACGGCTGGTAAATGCCATAGCCGTGCAGGAATACCTGGCCCTGCGGATGGATGAATACCGTGTTCGCCATGGACGCCAGGTAGTACTGGCTCTGTGTGTAGGAATCCCCCAATGCGAATACCGGCTTGCCGGTCTTGCGGAAATCCCGGATGGCGCGGCCGATATCGCGCAAGTCGCTCAAGGCTGCACCGCCCAGAAAGCCACCACCGCCTAGATCGTCGGTCTCCAGCACCAATGCCTTGATGCGGCTGTCATCCTTGGCGTGCTCGATGGCGCTTAATACATCCCGCAGACGTGTCTGCTGCGGTGCTTTCTGGCCCAGCAGTTTCGACATCGCCCGCTGCACCGGATCGCCGGAAAATTGCTCGACCAGGTTGCCGTGCAGATCCACCACCAACGCCGCGGAATCGGGTACCGGCGGCGTGTGTGAGCCGAAAACGCCCACCAGGATAATGATGATGACAATGGTGATGACCAGGTCAATCACCAGCCGGCAGAGAAAATCCCAGGCATGCCAAACGCCGCCGAAGATACGCACAAAAAAGTTCTTGTCACTCATGGAGGTTTCCGGTTGTTGGGGATGAAAGATTTGAGGCCGGGAGAATGCCGGGCACGTTTATTATGCGCTCAGAGATTCGTATGTGGCAGTATCCAGAATCGAAGTGATCCGTGGCAGCCAGTCTTTGTGTTCCGGTTTCATGAGGCAGGAGCGCAGGGCCGTGACAGATTCCGCATCCTGTTC
>JBOIBC010000236.1:0-2730 GCA_050739295.1 Gammaproteobacteria bacterium | reverse complement strand
AGATGATGCCGCCCTCTGCAAAATAGAGATAGAAAATGTGGTTCAGGACCATGCCCTGTGTCAACAGATTGGTGAACGGCTCATCAAATTTCACCAGACGCATGTCACGCATCACCCGGGTCCAGAAGCGCGAATACAGCAGGTGCAGGATGGCGTGTTCGATGCCGCCGATGTACTGGTCCACCGGCAGCCAGTAATCCACACGCGCATCCACCATGACGCGATCATTGTCCGGACAGGCATAACGCATGTAATACCAGGACGAATCCACGAAGGTGTCCATGGTATCGGTCTCACGCTTCGCGGGTTTGCCGCATTTCGGGCAGGTGCAATTTACGAAAGTCTCGCATTTCGCCAGTGGATTGCCGCTGCCATCCGAAATCAAGTCTTCCGGTAACACTACGGGAAGCTGCTCATCCGGCACGGGCACATCGCCGCAGTCTTCACAATGAATGATGGGGATAGGGCAACCCCAATAGCGCTGCCGTGAGATGCCCCAATCGCGCAGCCGGTACACCGTGCGTTCTTCGCCGAGTTTTCTGGCTTTCAAATCCGTCGCGATGGCATCAATCGCCTGCGCTGAAGTCAGGCCGTCGTACTTACCGGAGTGCACGATGATGCCGAGCTCGGTAAATGCTTCTGTCAGGGAGGCAGCCGCCGCTATTTCACCGTCCCGCGGCCGCACCACCACTTTCAGCGGCAGGCCGTGCTTGCGTGCGAACTCAAAATCGCGCTGATCGTGGGACGGCACCGCCATGACCGCGCCTTCGCCGTAGGCCATGAGTACGTAGTTCGCCACCCACAATGGCAGCGGCTCCTGAGTAAGCGGATGGCGCACGAACAGACCCGTGGGCACGCCCTTCTTTTCCTGAGTTGCCAGTTCAGCTTCCGTCACACCGCCTTTTTTGCAGTCCTCGATGAACGCCGCAACTTTTGGATCGCGCGCCGCCGCCTTTTCCGCGAGTGGATGTTCCGCGGCAACCGCGACATAGGTGGCGCCCAGCAAGGTGTCGGCGCGCGTGGTAAACACCTTGAGTGCCCCGCCGTCGTGAGGAAAGCCGATCTCCACACCCTCGCTCTTGCCGATCCAGTTGGCCTGCATGGTCTTGACGCGTTCCGGCCAACCCGGCAATGCATCCAGCGCCGCCAACAATTCGTCGGCGTAGGCCGTGATGCGCAGGTAATACATGGGAATCTCACGCTTTTCCACCAATGCACCGGTGCGCCAGCCGCGGCCGTCTATCACCTGCTCGTTGGCCAGCACGGTCTGGTCCACCGGGTCCCAGTTCACACTGCCGGTAGTCTTGTAGGCGATGCCCTTTTCCAGCATGCGCAGAAACAGCCACTGGTTCCACTTGTAATATTTCGGATCACACGTAGCAATCTCACGAGACCAGTCAATCGCGAAACCCAGCGACTGCAACTGCCTGCGCATGTATGCGATGTTGTCATGCGTCCACTTGGCGGGCGGCACGCCGTTCTTGATGGCCGCGTTTTCCGCCGGCAACCCAAAGGCATCCCAGCCCATGGGCTGCAGGACGCTCTTGCCCTGCATCCGATGAAAGCGCGTGATCACGTCGCCGATGGTGTAGTTGCGCACATGCCCCATGTGCAGCCGCCCGCTGGGATAGGGCAACATGCACAGGCAGTAATATTTGGCTGCGTTCGTGTTTTCATGCGCTGTGAACAGGCCGCCCTTCTCCCAATGGATACGGGCCTCGGCTTCGAGCTTCTGTGGTTGATAGGTCTCGTGCATCTCAGTGATTTCCGGTATTGCCTTTCTCCGCCTGCGTCGTGATCAGCGCATAAAACAATGCGAGATAAATCACATACCAGGTAATCATCATGGAATGCAGGAATATCGTATCGGTGAGCGCATAGATCGCAAAACCCGTAATGGTCAACACACCCGCCAGGCCCAACGCATGGATTATCCGATCATCACTGCGTACCGCTCGTATAAAAAACCAGGCAGGCAACAGCAGGATACCCAGCAGCGCCGCAAAACCGATGATGCCGCGGCTTGAAAGCGCATCCAGGTAATCATTGTGCGGATGATCATAAATACCCACGAATGGCATAATCAGGTGCGCATGGACCAGTTGGAGCGTTCTTTCCTGAAATGCCCCGGTACCCACGCCCAGCCACGGATGCTGCAAATACAGCCACCAGGCAGCCCGCCACATCTCAAGCCGGCCACCTAAAGATGTATTGGCGATTGACAGGCTATATTCACCAAAATACGCATCCAGTGGCACCAACCATACCGTCTTTCCTGGCGAAACGAATATGTTGATATAGGTCATCATTGCATGATCTGGTACTTTATGATCGCTCAGCGAAAGATACTGATATGTCGAACTATTTATACTACCGACAGTATTTCCCCCGATAAAGCTTAAGGTACCTGCTCCACGGACCAGAAGCTTTGTATGCTGATCGTTCTCGGATGAATCCGGGAGGCGTGGAAACAGGTACTGTGCAACCTGGTCTGGGCTATCGTTATGCAACCGCACAACGTAGTTCTCCGTGCACCCCGTCATTTTGCCAATACTTGAATCAGGCACAACTCTTGTCGCCAATACGCCTGAGACGAGGCGACCCGATCGTAACCATGCGTTCAGAAAATCCTCGTGGCTATCGCATTTTAACTGAGCGGTAGAAGCAGCCGGGGTCTGACTCATGCGGGAGAGCGCAACAAAATAATTGTGCATATTCTTGCCGACATCC
>JBOIBC010000235.1:0-2752 GCA_050739295.1 Gammaproteobacteria bacterium | reverse complement strand
CCCCAAGGGTCCCGACCCTACCCGCTACGGCGATTGGGAAAAAGGCGGCCATTGCATTGACTTCTAGCTTCCTTGCTGTCTGCTTGCATCATCAGATGATTCTGAGGTAACACCATGGATACAGACAACCGGCCCTTGTCACCGCATCTGGGCATCTACCGGTGGCAGATCACCATGACCATGTCCATCGTGCACCGCGCGACCGGTATCTGGCTATCCCTGGGAACCCTGGCACTGATTTACTGGCTCATCGCTGCCGCCGCCGGGCCGCAAGCCTACACCACGGCACAGGTGCTGTTTGGAAGCTGGATCGGCCAGATACTCATGTGGACCTGGACGTTCTGCCTCTTCTATCACCTGTGCAATGGCATCCGCCATCTGTTCTGGGACAGTGTACAGGGGTTTGAGATACGTACCTTCTATATCACCGGTTATAGCGTGTGGCTCATCGCCTTTGTGCTGACGGCGCTTGCCCTCATCTTTGCGTATGTGCGTGGAGGTCATCCATGAACTTCCGTACGCCGCTTGCTCGTGCCCGCGGTCTCGGCTCCGCGAAAGAAGGTACTAGGCATTGGCTGACGCAGCGCATCACCGCCGTGGCGCTGGTTCCGCTGACGCTGTGGTTCACGGTGTCCGTGCTGATCCTGATGCACGCGGATTACGCCACGGTGGTGAGCTGGATACATACACCCTGGGCAGCGGTGCTGCTGGTGCTCTTGGTTGCCACGGTGTACTGGCACGCCTGTCTCGGCTTGCAGGTGGTAATCGAGGATTACGTGCACGATGAATGGCTCAAGATGGGCGTAATCGTATTGATTCGTTTCGCAAGCGTTATTCTCGCGGCCGCGGGCATCTTCGTGGTGCTGCGCGTCGCCTTTGGAGGCTGAATCTCATGGCGGAAGCCTACAAGTTCATTGATCATGTTTACGACGCGCTGGTGGTAGGCGCGGGCGGTGCTGGATTGCGCGCCACACTGGGGCTCGCAGAAGCGGGGCTGTCCACCGCTTGTGTTACCAAGGTGTTCCCGACACGCAGTCACACTGTCGCGGCTCAGGGTGGCATTGCCGCGAGCCTCGGCAACATGGGTGAAGACGACTGGCGCTGGCACATGTACGACACGGTGAAAGGCGGCGATTACCTCGGCGACCAGGACGCCATCGAGTTCATGACCCGTGAAGCAGTACCGGCGGTCATCGAGCTGGAGCACTACGGTGTGCCGTTCTCGCGCACCGAGGAAGGCAAGATTTATCAGCGACCTTTCGGCGGCATGACCACGCATTTCGGCGAAGGTACGGCGCACCGCACCTGTGCGGCGGCGGACCGTACTGGCCACGCCATTTTGCACACCTTGTATCAGCAGAGTCTCAAGCACCGCGCGGAATTCTTCATCGAGTATTTCGCCATTGATCTACTGATGGAAAACGGCGCCTGCCGCGGCGTGATCGCCTGGGATCTCACTACTGGCACGCTGCACCGCTTCGTGGCACAGCAGACCATCCTGGCGACTGGCGGTTACGGACGCGCATATTTCTCCTGCACTTCGGCACACACCTGCACCGGCGACGGCAACGGTATGGTATTGCGCGCCGGCCTGCCCCTGGAAGACATGGAATTCGTGCAGTTCCATCCCACTGGTATCTACGGCGCCGGTTGTCTGATTACCGAAGGCTCGCGCGGAGAAGGCGGGTATCTCACCAACTCGCAGGGCGAACGCTTCATGGAACGTTACGCGCCTCACGCCAAGGATCTAGCCTCCCGCGACGTGGTGTCGCGTGCCATCACGCTCGAAATTCGCGAGGGTCGTGGCGTGGGCCCGGAGAAGGATCATGTTCTGTTGAATTTACAGCACTTGGGACCGGACGTGATCCACGAGCGTCTGCCGGGTATCACCGAAACCGCTCGTATTTTTTCGGGCGTGGACGTGCTCAAAGAGCCCATCCCCGTGTTGCCCACGGTGCATTACAACATGGGCGGCATTCCAACGAATTACCACGGCGAAGCTCTGACCCTGAAAGACAAGAATCCTGACACAGTGATTCCCGGCCTCATGGCCATCGGCGAAACCGCCTGCGTGTCGGTACATGGCGGCAACCGCCTCGGATCCAATTCGCTGCTGGATCTGGTGGTATTCGGCCGTTCGTCTGCGCATCGCTGCGCGCAGACCGTGAAGTCCGGCAAGACTCCGCGCAGTTTCCCGCAGGAATCCACTGACAAGATCATGACGCGTTTCGATGCACTCCGGCACGCGAAGGGTTCGCAAGCCACGGCCGATATCCGCTTGCGCATGCAAAAACTCATGCAATCGGATTGTCCTGTGTACCGTACCGGCAAGATGCTGGAGCAGGGCAAACAGCGCCTGAAACAAGTGTACGATGCCTTTACCGACGTGAAAGTCTCGGATCATTCGCTTATCTGGAACAGCGATCTGGCGGAAACCCTGGAGCTAGCCAACCTGCTGGCTTGCGCCACCGTCACCATGGCAGGTGCCGCCAACCGCACCGAGAGTCGCGGTGCCCACGCGCGCGAGGATTATCCGGAGCGCGACGACGAACACTGGATGAAGCATACGCTCGCGTGGCTGGATGACAAGGGCGGTGTCAAACTCGACTACCGTCCGGTGCACAGTTATACCTTGTCGGACGAAATCAAACCATTCCCGCCGAAAAAGCGGGTTTACTGAATCAGAGGTTGAGAGCATGGCCAAGATCAGCTTGCCGAAGAATTCCCGTGTCAAGGAAGGCAAGACCTGGAA
>JBOIBC010000234.1:0-2753 GCA_050739295.1 Gammaproteobacteria bacterium | reverse complement strand
GCCTGAAAGGATCGAGAGTGGACTCTGATTTTCCCAGAAGTAGGGTGCAAACCGCCTGGTTATGCAGCTTTTCTGACGTGTAAATCCACTCGCAGACCGGCGCGACTCGCGATGTTCACAAGAGCATCGAGACTGAATTTGTCGATCCGGCCACGCAGCAGATCGTTGAGTCGGGGCTGCGTGATACCGAGGCGTTCCGCCTTGCTTGCCTGTGTGCCTTTCTGACGTTGCACGCTTTCCTGTAGTGCAATCAGCAGTTCCGCACGTATTTTCATGTTGGCAGCCGCTTCCCGATTATCCTCGAGGGCGTTCCAGACACTGGCAAAAGTTTTGGTTTTCATCGTGACCACCTCCGAAGCAGTTCATCCAAACGTTGTTGGGCGAGCTCGATATCCGATTTCGCGGTGCGTTGGGCCTTTTTCTTGAACGCATGCAGCACAAAAACCGCGGTTTCCAGCTTGGCGATATAAATCACCCGATAAGCAGCTGTCGAATCCCGAACTCGAATCTCATACACGCCGCTTCCAATAATCGGCATGGGCTTGAAATCATCGGGTGTCAGGCCACGCTGAACCTTGTCTAACTGAAACCCTGCTTCACGCCGGGCGGATTCCGGAAATTCCCGCAAGTTCCTCAAAGTATTGCCGAGGAAGGTGATGGGTTTCATGAGGAGATGTTATATCAATATGAATATAAATACAAGCCGCCTTGAGAAATTACGGAACGATCCAACTTTGGTTTGAACTACCAAGAAAGTGCGCGCTTCTACCCATGCGGCACAAACGGTAGAATTCAGCACTTGTTTTATCCCCGCCGCCAGGAACGATCTTTTGAAACAGCCGCTCGAAACCCTGTTGCACGCGACACTCAAGCAGTTGGCGGGCGATCTGTTTCCGAAAACGGCGCTGCCAGACAGCCCGTTGCTGGAACGCACCCGCGACCGTGCTCACGGCGATCTCGCCACCAACGTGGCCCTGACGCTGGCGAAGCACGCCGGCCAGAAACCACGCGATCTGGCTCAAGAGATCATAGCCGCCCTGCCGAAATCCAAACTGATCTCCAAAGTGGAAATCGCCGGACCCGGCTTCATCAATTTCTTCCTGGCGCCATCCGCCTACCACGCCGAGCTTGAACAAATCCTGACAGCGGGCGACGCCTACGGCCGCAACGCGTCTGGCAAAGACGCGCGCGTCATGGTGGAATTTGTGTCCGCCAATCCCACCGGCCCGCTGCACGTGGGTCACGGGCGGGGTGCGGCGGTGGGCGATTGCCTGAGCCGGCTGCTGGAAGCGACCGGTTGGAACGTCACGCGCGAGTTCTATTACAACGACGCCGGTGCGCAGATAGACAACCTGGCGCTATCGGTGCAGGCACGCTGCAAACATATCAAACCCGATCAAGCCGGCTGGCCGCAGGACGGCTACCGCGGCGAATACATCCAGGACGTGGCGCGCGCCTACATGGCGAAAGAAACTGTGACCGCCGATGGCAAAAACGTCACCGGTGCAGCGGACGCGGATGACTTAGATAGCATCCGGCATTTCGCGGTAGCGTATCTGCGCCATGAACAGGATTTGGATTTGCGCGCCTTCGGCGTACAGTTCGATGTCTATTACCTGGAATCCTCGCTGTATTCAGATGGCAAGGTGGATGAAACCGTTCGCCAGCTGGTGGCGCATGGCCATACCTACGAAGAAGGTGGCGCGCTGTGGTTGAAGACCACGGATTTCGGTGATGACAAAGACCGTGTCATGCGCAAGTCCGATGGCAGTTATACGTATTTCCTTCCGGACGTGGCCTACCACTTGAGCAAATGGCAGCGCGGCTATCGGCGCGCCATCACCGAGCTGGGCGCCGATCACCACGGTTCGCTGGCGCGCATGCATGCCGGCTTACAGGCATTGGACATGGGCATTCCGAAAGGCTGGCCCGAATACGTGCTGCACCAGATGGTGACAGTGATGCGCGGCGGCGAGGAGGTAAAACTCTCCAAGCGTGCCGGCAGCTATGTGACACTGCGTGATCTGATAGACGAAGTTGGCTGCGATGCCACGCGCTACTTCCTGGTGGCGCGCAAATCCGATTCGCAGCTCACCTTCGATATAGACCTGGCGCGCTCAAAAACCAATGAGAATCCTGTGTTCTACATCCAGTACGCGCACGCGCGTATCGCCAGCGTGTTCCGCCAATTGGCGGAGAAAGGCTATGGCTGGGATGCTCAGAACGGCAAGCAAAACCTGGCGAAGCTCACCCAAAGTCACGAAGAAGCACTGCTGGTGAACCTGTCGCGCTTTCCCGAGATGGTCGAGACTGCGGCACGCAACCTTGAACCGCATCTCGTCGCTCAGTACCTGCGGGACCTGGCCAATGATTTTCATACTTATTACGATGCCCACACCTTCATCGTGGAAGACGCAGGTCTGCGCGACGCGCGCCTTACGCTCATCACTGCCGCGAAACAGGTGTTGAAGAACGGACTTGCGCTGCTGGGCGTGTCTGCACCGGAGTCTATGTGATGTTTATCGCCTCTCCCTCCGGGGCGAGGTAGAGAAATGCGAAGCACTGCTTCGATCTACCGAGCGGGCGTACAAGGATGTACGCCCTGGACTTTTGCGAGGAGCAGGAGCATATCGCAAAAGGGCCGCGCGTAGCACGGGTGAGGGTACGAATACGTGGTGTAGTTCGAGAAACGCAAACGGGTACTTCTGAAATGGCAAAAGACTATAAACATTCACCCAAGCCCAAGGACAAGC
>JBOIBC010000233.1:0-2760 GCA_050739295.1 Gammaproteobacteria bacterium | reverse complement strand
ATACGGTATATGGCCTGGCATGCGGTATCTGGAGCGGAAATTTCTCCCGGGCCTGGCATATCGCGAAAAGGATTCAAGCGGGCACCGTATGGATCAATACCTACCGGCAGAACAGCGTGACCACGCCGTTCGGCGGTTTCAAGCAAAGCGGCCTGGGGCGTGAGCGCGGACGCCAGGCGCTGCGGCAGTATCAACAGGTAAAAAGCGTGTTCCTCGGAATTGACGGCAGGGCGGTGGCTTCCGGCGACGCCCGTTCACCACAACAATCAACAAGGTAAAAGCGTGAGCACCGCGGCAGAAGATGTGGCAAAAAATCTCAAGATGCTGGGAGTGCGCCAAGTATTTACTTTATGCGCGGACCAGACCAACGGTCTCTTGAACGCGCTGGCGGCCGAGGATATCCGGATCGTTGGCACGCGGCACGAATCGGCCGCCGTGCTGATGGCTGACGGATGGTCGCGCGCAACCGGAGAAATCGGTGTGGCGATCGTCGGCGGCGGACCGGGTTTCGTCAATTCCGTGACCGGCTTTGCGGTGGCGCAAAGTGCGGCGACGCCGGTGGTGGTCATCTCCGGGATACCGCCAGTTCATACCCGGGAGCGCAATGGCCATCAGATTCTTTATCAGGCCGATATTGTGCGCTCGCTGACGAAGTGGTCACAGGAAGTCGTTCATTCGGACATCGCCGGAGAATTTTTGTGGCGCGGATGTGCAATTGCGGCGGCCGGCAAACCCGGTCCCGTGAATCTGTCGATCCCGGTCGGCGTACTGGATGGCGATGCGAGCGGCTCGGTGTACAAGGCAGTCCCTGCGCGCGAACGCGCGACATCGCAGGAGAAGGACGGTGAGCGGGAAATCTCGCGCGCCAGTACGCTGCTCAATGAGGCCCGACGGCCAATCATCATCGTCGGCGGCGGCGCGTGGTGGGAACTTGGCGGCACCGTGTTGCGCGATCTCGTCCAAAAGCTGGAAATTCCCGTTTTTACGACCGAACTCGCGCGCGGCCTCATTGCCGACGATGGCACACTTTGCTTTGGTTACGCCCATCCGTCATTCAATCGCACCTTCCAGGAAATCCGTTCGGCCGATCTTCTGCTTCTGGTTGGCACCGAAATAAATTTGCATACGGGAAATCCTGAGAAGTCGCTTCTCGCCAGAGACGCGAAAATCATCCAGCTCCATCGCGATCCGGCCCAGATCGGCATCGGCCGCGCCACGGATGCCGCATTGCTGGGATCGCTTGAGTACTCGCTGGCACAGCTTGCGGATGCTATCGGGCTGTCAACTGCGACCCACCGCAAACAGTGGCTCGATCATATTCGGAGCGTTTACGCCGGACATCGAAGCCAGTGGAAGGAGCTTGTAAAACAGATTGGAAAGGACGAGTCGTCCATCCATCCACTTCTCATCTGCGAGAGCCTGCAGCGTCATTACTCCGAAGCTATCCGGGTGGTGATCGACGGCGGTGATTTCGTGCACTGGCCGCGGCTCTACTTCGAGGCGAAGTCACCGGGGTACTGGATGGACGGTGCGGAGATCGGCGCGCTGGGGGCAAGCCTGCCGGTCGGCATTGGGGCTCAATTGGGGCGCCCGGCGAAACAGACCTGGGTCTTCCTCGGTGACGGCGGATTTGGCTTTTACGGATTCGATCTATCGACTGCGGTGCAGAACAACCTTGCCCTTAAAGTGATCGTCGGCAACGATCGCTGCTGGGGCGTCGAGCGCCGGCTGCAGCGGGCACGATACGGAAGTACCGTTGCCACCGATCTTCCGGATATCGATTACGGTGCGCTGGCGAGGACTCTGGGCGCCAGGGGGCTATCGGTATCGGATCCCCGGTGTCTTGATGAAGCTGTTGACGAACTGGTGTCTTCGGATGGCCCGTGCGTGCTCAACATAGCCATTTCGCCGGACGCGGGCAGACCCACAATGAATTGAGTGCAATTTCAACGTGCACCACATTGGCCACTCGTTACAGCAGGATGCGGCGATTGGTGATAATGCAAAGGAGGAAATGATGCGACGTTTTCCAGTAGGCTTTGATAGTTTGGCAAACCGCTCATGGAAATGGGCGCTCATGGGGGCCACGTTGATGGTCCTGTCCGGCGGGGTGCGAGCGGCGGATTTGGATTCACTGGTTGCCGCCGCACGCAAGGAGGGACAGATCACCTGGTACGTGTCGCAATACTCGGCGCGCGTCGCCGAAGAGGCCGGCAGCGCTTTCACCAAGAAATATCCCGGAATCAAGGTGAATGTGGTACGTGCGACCAATGCCGTGACCTACGCGCGTCTGACGCAGGATCTGCGACACGGTGCCCATGAATGTGATGTGTTCACGAGCACGGCGCTCGCGCAGTTCGTGCACCTGAAAAAACAAGGCGTGCTGGCACGCTATGTCCCGCCCAACGTGGTCCACATGATTCCGTCGTTGCGAAAACTCGATCCGGATGGAGGGTATTACTTTCCAACGATCGTGACGGCCGTGTTCCTTGCGTACAACACGCAAAAGGTCAAGGCAGCAGACGCACCCAAGAGCTGGAAAGATCTTCTGGATCCAAAATGGGATCACAAAATTGCCATGGGCAGCCCGTTGTTTAGCGGTGTCGTTGCAATGGAAGTGCTTGGACTGCACAAGCGCTACGGTTGGGGTTATTTCAAGCAGCTAATGAAGAATCATCCGCTGGTCGGACGCTCGGTCAATGATGTAGTGACCATGCTGAATTCCGGGGAACGGACAGTGGCGGCCGGCGCCAGCGGTAC
>JBOIBC010000232.1:0-2771 GCA_050739295.1 Gammaproteobacteria bacterium | reverse complement strand
CGGCACCACCGCCGCGATCCCACGTATCATTTTTTTCCAGTCACGCAGTAAATAGAAGGTAACCACCGGAATCAGGACCAGATTGATGAAGAACTCGAATACGGCAAGCCCTGAACTCGAAACGGTAATCAGAGCTGTTCCCGCGAGTTTGCCCGCTGAAGTGAAATTGGAACTTACCAACTCCATGAGCTTTTCCGGTGCGAGCGCGCCGGGTTGCAGACCAAGATGCTGGGTCAGCCACGGCAGCATATGAGTCTGAAACCAGTTCCCCGCTTCCGGTGCATGTGTAAACAACGCGGCGATCTCGCGCACCACCATGGGAATGACCAAAGCCAGGATCAGCGCCAGAATGATTAACGTGAGTACGAACACCGCCAGCACCGCGGCGGTGCGCGGCAGCTTCCAGCGCTCCAGCCGATCCACCAATGGATTGCCCAGGTAGGCGAGAATGAAACTCGCCAGGAAAGGTGTAAGGATGGGCCGCAGATAATGAATCAGCACAGCCACGATCACCACGAGGATTACCGACCAGATTTTTTGTGCCACCGTCATGCGAGTTTCCTTGTGGGTGCACGTGCCAAACGCCGGCCCCAGCGTATGAAGTAATCCACACCACTCGTGAGCGTGGTGATGATGACAGCAATCACCAGCGCCACTACCACACCCCTGGGCACAGTTTCGGAGTAATGTTGCGCCACGACCGCCAGCACCAGCAGGAGTTGCAAAAAGGTATTGACCTTGCTGAGCAGGCTTGGCTGCGGTTTGAAATTGCCCACACGCCAATGGTATACGAGCGCACCCGTCACGATAATGGCGTCCCGTGCTATCACGATCACAACGACCCATAACGGCATCAATCCTGCCCATACCGCAGCGATAAAACTGCCAGCCAGGAACAGCTTGTCGGCCAACGGATCCAATACCGCTCCGGCATGCGTCACCCAGCCGAAGCGCTTGGCCAACAGCCCATCCAGGGCATCGCTAAGGCCCGCGATGATAATCAGGGTAAATGCCGCTTCATTCTCGCGCTGGACGATGCTCCAGGCGACCGGCGCCACCAACGCCATGCGCGTGGTACTGATGGCATTCGGTATCCAGCGCCCGTTCACGGCGCATATTGAAATTGCAGGGACGTGGTCGCCGGCGAAACCGTGCTTGCCGCCGCCGGCGCCGCAGGTTTCAGCAGGCCGCCCAGCAGCACTGCATGTTGAAGGTTGCTGACGTCACCGCGCGTGTCCAGGCTGAAATACACCGTCTGGTTATCCACCCGCGTCACTTGTGTACTTTTTACCGGTGTGAGTCCGCTCAGATACGCCAGCACTTTTGCGTAGGCGGTGATGCTGGTAATGCCGCTCACGCTCACGGTTATTCCGTTCATGCCAAGGGCGTTTGCGGCGACGGCGAACCATTGTGCGTAATGATCCGCAGTGATCTGGACGCCATCAGCCGCCACGCTGGTGAGATCACCGGGCGGCGTGGTCCAGGCTTGAGATTGAGCGCCGGCGCTAAGCTGCCAGCGGGCGGCGTATTGTCCCGGCGTGGTCATGTAAATGCTGCCCACCAGAATGGCGTCCGGTTTGTAACGCTGCGAGGCCTGCTGGATGTGGCTGGCGATATCATTCGAGATGTCAGGAAAACCGATAGCCTGTTGGTCCACCGCGTCCATAGCGGGAAAAATCAAGGTCACGCCGCGCTGGCTGGCAGCACTGTTCATGGCCTGTACGATGGCGGAATTATTGCCGGAAGACACGATGCTCTGCTTGGAGCCATCCTGGAAAGCGAGCCACACCAGCGTCGCCGGCCGCTCCTGTCCCCACAGCGGTTCGTGTGCGGCACGCACCGCATGGTCCACGACTTCCGCATCGAATTTTGCCGACAGCAGCAAACCCGTGGGCGCGATAGCGGGTGCGCCGGTGCGCGTCAGGTCATAATAGGTTGCAGGTGCCGTATTGCCGCTTGCGGGTGACTGTTCATAACGGTATTGCTGCAGGAATTGGCTGGGGTCCTGTATAAGATTCGCCAGCGCAGGCACGCCGCCGGCAGTGCGTTCGCCGGTAATCTTCACCAGCACCGCGGCCAGGGCCTGTTGCAAGGCAATACGTCTCGCGGCGGCAGATTGATTCGGCACTGGCACGCTCGCCTCATACAGACCCGCTACCACGGCGCCCCGCGCCGTCATGCTCATGCATAGCAACGCACCGGTCAGGAATCCGCATACCCCTGCGCGCACTGTCTTCACGCACTCCTCCATATCTGAAATAACGGCTGGACGCATGGCCCGCGTCCGCCTGTGTAGAATATACAGGCTGGAGGCACTATCCGGCGAGTGATTACTACACTATCCAGCCTTCCGGGAATGCTCATGAGCTCGAAAAAACCCCTCAGCTACCGCGACGCAGGCGTGGATATTGATGCCGGCGACGCCCTGGTGGAGCGCATAAAACCAGCGGCCAAACGCACCCGCCGGCCCGAGGTGCTGGGCGGCATCGGCGGCTTCGGCGCGCTGGTGGAAATTCCCCTGGGTTACAAGCAGCCGGTGCTGGTGTCCGGCACCGACGGTGTCGGCACCAAACTCAGGCTGGCCATTGAGTCAGAGCGCCACGACAG
The DNA here is from genome assembly GCA_050739295.1 of Gammaproteobacteria bacterium. Taxonomy (GTDB): domain Bacteria; phylum Pseudomonadota; class Gammaproteobacteria; order Natronospirales; family REEB76; genus REEB76. Next base: position 164 of record JBOIBC010000232.1, on the reverse strand, counting down.
TATCGGCATTGATCTGGTGGCCATGTGCGTCAATGACATCGTGGTATCCGGCGCGGAACCGTTGTTCTTTCTCGATTATTACGCCAGCGGCAAACTGGATGTGGACACCGCCGCATCCGTAATTAACGGCATCGCGCGTGGCTGCGAATTGGCGGGTTGTGCGC
>JBOIBC010000231.1:0-2775 GCA_050739295.1 Gammaproteobacteria bacterium | reverse complement strand
TCGGACTGAGGATGAATGTGATGATTAACATGAATGGCGCGCAGTTCAGCTCCGAGCACGTGCTTTTGCTGTGCGAGAGCGTGCAATAACACGCTGGAATCCAAGCCGCCGCTGTAGCCAATCCAATAACAGTGCGCGGCCGGAAGGCCGCGCAGGACAACAATCAATTTATCGGAATCGAAACTCACGCGCGGCGAGCGGCTGCGGCGCTCACTCCTTGTAGCTGCCGAATGACATGAAGCGTTTGTAGCGTGCTTCCAGCAGCTCATCCATGGAAACATGCTCGAGCCGGCTCAGGTTGTCGCTCAGTGCATTCTTGACCGTGGCGGCCATGGCATCCGCGTTGCGGTGCGCGCCACCCAGCGGTTCTTTCAGTACTGCATCAATGAGTCCAAGACTCTTGAGCCGTTCTGCGGTGATGCCCATGGCTTCCGCCGCTTCGCTGGCTTTTTCCGCACTCTTCCACAGAATCGAGGCGCAGCCTTCCGGCGAGATCACCGAGTAGATGCTGTATTGCAGCATCATCACCCGGTCACCAACGCCGATGGCGAGTGCGCCACCGGAACCGCCTTCACCGATCACGGTGCAGACGATTGGTACCCGTAAGGTTGACATCTCAAACAGGTTGTGAGCGATGGCTTCGGATTGACCGCGTTCCTCGGCACCCACGCCCGGATAGGCGCCGGGCGTATCAATGAACGTCATGAGCGGCAAGCGGAAGCGTTCGGCCAGTTTCATGATGCGCAGCGCCTTGCGGTAGCCTTCCGGCCGCGGCATACCGAAATTGCGGCGCACTTTTTCCTTGGTATCGCGGCCTTTCTGTTCGCCGATGATCGTCACGGGCCGGCCGTCCAGCCGTGCCACACCGCTGACGATTGCCGGATCATCACCGAAGGCGCGATCACCGTGCAGTTCTTCAAAATCGGTGAAAATCTTCGAGATATAGTCCAGCGTATAAGGCCGCAACGGATGACGCGCCAGTTGCGCCACTTGCCAGGCGCTCAGGCCGGAGAAAATGGTTTCCGTGAGGGTGCGGCTCTTGGCCTGCAGACGTTCGATCTCGTCGGTGATGCTGACGGCGGATTCGTCGCCCACGAAACGCAGCTCCTCGATTTTCGCCTCGAGTTCGGCGATGGGTTGTTCAAATTCGAGGAAGTTGAGGTTCATCGTTTACCGGAGCAGACAAGGGGTTGTAAACGTTACCGGCTGAGCGCATGGGGCACAAGCCCCTCTCAGGCACTGGCCGCCTGGCTGGCGGGATCGGCGGAACGAGCGCCATAGTGCAAAGTAATCTTGCCCTGCCCCAGCCAGCTCTCCAGCCGCCGGGTCAAGCTTTCGGCGGGATGCACACGCCAGGTTTCACCCAAAGGCACGGGCACACTGGCCTGCTGCCCCAAATAGTGCACCCAGACGCTGCAATGACCGCCCAGATGGGGCTTGAGCGCTTCCTTGAGACGGGCGGCAAAATCGGCTCCCGCATCCGGCGCCCAGTCTATGTCCAGACGCCGCACAAAACGCTCCCGCAATTCATCCACACCGTACATGCTCTTCACAGTGACGCGCCAGGCGCTGATGAACTCGTCGAACGCCAACCGGCCTTCCACTATCACGATCTTGTCCTTCACCACCAGTGAACGGAAGCGGTTGTAGGCGTCCTCGAACAAGGTCACTTCCAGCCGGCCGCTGCGATCATCCAGCACCAGGCTCACGCGTCCGCCGCGCTTGCGCAAATCCACCACCAGACCCGCCACAGTCACGTTGCGCGATACTGCACCATAAGCATAGCCGCGCTCGCCACTGCCCACTGGTGGTGATTCATCCGCCAATTCGCCCAGCGAGGCAGTCACCACATAGCGCAGATCGGCCGCGTAACGGTTCACCGGATGGCCGGTGAGATACAGGCCCAACGTTTCCCTTTCGCCGCGTAGCCGCACATCCTCGTCCCAGTCGGGAAGTACGGCGGTGGATTGTACTTGATTTTGTTTTATGGCCGCGGGTCCGGCCAGGCCAAACAGATCATCCTGACCGGCCGCACTCGCACGCGTGCTCTGGTCCGCGCGCGCCAGCGCATCCGGCAGACGCGTCATCAGTGTTGCACGATTGAGCTTGAAAGTGTCCAGCGCACCGGCACGAATCAGGGCTTCAATGACACGGCGGTTGGATTTCTGCAAATCAATGCGCCGGCAGAAGTCTTCCAAATTCTCGAAATCCTCGTTTCGCGCCCGCTCCTCCAGCACGCCTTCGACGGCCGCGAGTCCCACGCCCTTGATGGCGCCCAGGCCATAACGGATGCTCTTATGATCCGCGACCGTGAACTTGTATCCGGAGTGATTGATGTCCGGCGGCAGAATCGCGAGTTGCATGGCACGGCACTCGTCAATAAGTGTCACCACCTTGTCGGTATGATCCATGTCGGAAGACAGTACCGCGGCCATGAAGGCAGCCGGGTGATGAGTCTTCAACCACGCTGTCTGGTAAGTCAATACCGCATACGCTGCGGAATGGGATTTGTTGAAACCGTAGCCGGCGAACTTTTCCATCAAGTCAAAAATATGCGTGGCCAGCCGCTGATGCACGCCGCGTTCCACCGCACCCTTCACGAATACATCTCGCTGCTCGGCCATCTCCTCGGCATTCTTCTTGCCCATCGCGCGGCGCAACAGATCGGCACTCCCCAGACTGTAGCCAGCCAATACTTGTGCGATCTGCATCACTTGTTCCTGGTAGAGAATCACGCCATAGGTGGGCCTGAGGATCGGTTCCAGTTTCGGATGC
>JBOIBC010000230.1:0-2809 GCA_050739295.1 Gammaproteobacteria bacterium | reverse complement strand
GTTCCAGGACGACCATTTCGATGCGCCGCCCGTCGCCGCAGTCCGCATGGCAGCGTCCGTCTTCGAGATACAGCACGGGACGCCGGTGACGCGCCGAATCACCGGCGTAGTGGCTGCGCAGAATTCTGAGCGGCCGGCCGTCGGCGGTGCTGAAGGCGCCGGGATACGGCGGCGCCACGGCGCGGATCAGATTATGGACCGCCTGAGCGGATAGGCGCCAATCAATGCGGCCGTCCTCCGGTCCGCGGCGGCCGAAATAGCTGCCCGCTTTGAGGTCCAGCGACCGGCGCGGCGCGTTACCCGCGACCAACGTCGGCAGACTGCGGTCCAGCACCAGCTCGGCAGCGAACGTGACCTTGTTGAACACCTCGATGGCGGTGTCATCCGACAGAATCGGCACCGCCTGCTGATCCACCAGATCGCCGGCGTCGGCTTTCACTTCCATGTAATGCAGGCTGGCGCCGGTTTCGCGCTCGCCATGGATAATGGCCCAATTGATTGGCACCCTGCCACGGTATTTCGGCAACAGCGAACCGTGCATGTTGAAAGCGCCGCGCGGCGGGATGCGCAGCAAGGCTTCCTTGAGCATGAAACGGAAATAAAATGAAAACAGGAAATCCGGCTTGAGTGCCGCGATACGCTCAACCATTTCCGCTGTGTTGGGATTCCCGGGCGTTATCACGGGTATGCGGTTCAGCTCGGCCAGTCGCTGCACGCTGCCGAACCAGATATTCTCACGCGGATCGTCCTCGTGCGTGACCACCAGTGGCACCTGGACGCCATGCGCCAGCAGCACCGACAGGCAGCGTACACCTACATTGTGATAGCCAAAAACAACTGCGCTAGTCATCAGTAGCTTTCTTTTCCAGGATGGCGCGGATCAGGAAGCGCGGGCGCCTCTGCACTTCTTGATAGATGCGGCCGATGTATTCCCCCAACAGACCGATACCAAACAGGATGATGCCAATGAAGAAGAACACGATGGCGAACAAGGTGAATATGCCCTGCACGGTGCCCTGTGGATAGAGGATGCGATAGATCATGATATATATGAACAGCAGCAGCGATGCCCCGGCGATGAGCACCCCGATGAACGAGAACACCTGCAGCGGCACTACTGAAAATCCGGTGACCAAATCAAAATTCAAGCGTATGAGCTTGTAGAGTGAATATTTGGAGCGGCCGGCCTCGCGCTCGTTATGCTCCACTTCGATTTCAACCGGCTTCAGGGCATACAGATACGCCAAGGCCGGAATAAAGGTATTGATCTCGCTGGTGCTGTTGATGGCGTCCACAACGTGGCGTGCATAGGCGCGCAGCATGCAACCCTGGTCGGTCATCTTGACCTTGGTGATGCGCTCCCGCAGCCGGTTCATCATGCGTGAAGCCAGCTTGCGCCACGCCACGTCCTGGCGTTTACGGCGGATAGTGCCCACATAGTCATACCCCTCGTCCATCTTGAGCAGGAGGTTGCCGACTTCTTCCGGCGGGTTCTGCAAGTCCGCGTCCAGCGTGATGACTGCTTCGCCGCGCGACGTGGCGAAGCCGGCGAGAATTGCCGCGTGCTGGCCGAAATTGCTCTGCAACAGCACCACGCGCGTAACTTCGGGGCGCTTCTCGAACTGTTCACGCAATAGCGCCGCGGAACGGTCAAGACTACCGTCATCCACGAACACGCATTCGTAACTGCGACCGAGCGCGTCCATGGCGGGATACAGGCGCGCGAACAAGCTCAGCAGGGATTCTTCCTCGTTATACACGGGGATCACCACGGAGACTTTCGGAATACGGGATTTTTTCGGGTCTGCCATTTTGTCCTCGCTTCAGGCGCTGTTCAGACAGCCGGCCAGTGCCTCACACACCCGGTCCACGTCGGCAAGCGCCATGCCGGGAAACAGCGGCAGCGTCACGGTTCCGCGACCGATGCGTTCGGCGTTCGGGAACTGCCCTTCACGGTAGCCCATATTCTTGTACAAGGTGAACTGGTTGAGCGCCTGGTAATGAATGCCCAAGCCGATGGAGTATGCATGATGCATGCGCTCCCGCAGGGTCTTGCGATCCGGACAGGCGCGATTGTAGTGCGGCAGCAGCGTGAACATGTGCCAACTGTGGCCGTCATCGCCGCGCGCCGGGACTACCCCAAGTTTTTCGTCATCCAGCAGCTCGAAATAGCGGTACGCCAGTTGGCGCCGCTTCGCGTTGAATGTATCCAGATGTTTGAGCTGACCAAGGCCCACGCAGGCCGCCACGTCAGTCATGTTGTGTTTGCTCGCAGGCCGGGTCACGTCCATGGTGCCGTCGGCGTGCTTGGTGATGCCGTGGAAACGCAGAATTTCAAGCTGCCGGGTTTCCTCGGCGTCGGCCAACGACACGGCCCCACCCTCGATGGTGGTGAGATTCTTGTTGGCATGGAAACTGAATACCACGAGGTCGCCGAAAGAACCGATCTTGCGGCCTTTATATGCAGTGCCGATAGCCTGAGCGGCATCTTCAACCACGCGCAGCTTGTGCTTCTTTGCCAGCGCGTACACACCATCCAGATCCACCGCCAAACCATTTAGATGCACCGGCATAACAGCACGGGTTTTCGAGGTCACGACCGCGGCAGTCTGATCCAGCAACAGGCTGCGAGATTTCAAATCCACGTCCACCAGTACCGGCTTTGCGCCGAGCCGCAGCACCACATTTGCAGTGGCCGCAAAGGTCATGGCCGGCACGATCACTTCATCGCCCGGTTTTATCCCCGCGACCACCAGCGCCTCTTCCAGCGCGCCGGTGGCGTGCAGGAACGTGCGCACGAAACGTCCGC
>JBOIBC010000229.1:0-2817 GCA_050739295.1 Gammaproteobacteria bacterium | reverse complement strand
CTATTGGCGAAGCCATGGCCTGCGGCCGGCCCTGCGTAGTGACGGATGCCGGTGCCTCGGCGGAGCTTGTAAGTGATGCAGGTATCGTGGTGCCGCGCGATGCGCCGCAGGCGCTGGCGGACGCAGTGGTAGGCATGGTCAACGCGGGTCGGGAACGCCGGCATGATCTGGGTGTGCTCGCCAGACAGCGCATCCTTCAGGAATATGATCAGACCCGTATCGCGGAACGCTATGCGGTCCTGTATGAGGAAATGGCAGCGATACACTCCAGTAATCCAGAAATGGACAAAAAATAGAAGTATGTGCGGCATAGCGGGGTTTATCAAATCTTCCGGCGCCGATCATAGTGGTCGTGACGAGCTTATGGAGATTGGCGCGCGCATGGCCAAAGCCATCCATTATCGCGGTCCCGATGATTGTGGTGTCTGGGGCGGGGACGGCGGCGTGGTGCTGGCGCATCGTCGTCTTTCGATCATTGATCTTTCCGCCGAAGGTCATCAACCCATGCTCTCTCCGGATGGCCGCTATGTCATGGTTTACAACGGTGAGGTGTATAACTTCGCCGGGCTGCGGCGCGAACTGGAAGCTCTTGGTTTGGGGTTTCGCGGTCATTCTGATACGGAAGTGATGCTAGCGGCGTTTCAGGCCTGGGGCGTGGAACCGGCCCTGCAGCGTTTTGTGGGCATGTTTGCCATTGCGCTCTGGAATCAACAGACCCGCGAGCTGATATTGGTTCGGGACCGGCTCGGCATCAAGCCGCTGTATTACGGCTGGGCCCGGGGCGCGTTCCTGTTTGGTTCCGAACTCAAGGCGCTGAAAGCCTATCCCGGTTTCACGGCGGAAATTGACCGCGAGGCCCTGTGTCTTTATATGCGGCATAACTACATTCCTGCGCCGCGTTCAATCTACGCCGGCATTTATAAACTTTTGCCCGGTCACATGCTTGCCGTACCGCTTCAGGCACGTGGTCTGAACGATGTGAAAGATGTCTCTTATTGGTCCGCGCGAAAAGCGGCGGAGGCAGGCATGCATGAGCGGTTTGGTTCGGATGCCGAAGCCTTGGAAGAACTGGAAAAAACTCTCACGCAGGCGGTCGCTTGCCGGATGATTGCCGACGTGCCGCTGGGCGCGTTTCTATCCGGCGGCGTGGATTCCAGCACCGTGGTGGCTTTGATGCAGGCCCAGAGCCGCATTCCGGTAAAAACCTTCTCCATCGGATTCCGTGAGCCTGAATACGACGAAGCGGTATATGCGCGCCGTGTCGCTGAACATCTGGGAACGGATCACACGGAACTCTACGTAAGGCCGGAAGAGGCGATGGCCGTCATCCCATCATTGCCTGAAATGTTCGATGAGCCGTTCGCGGATTCTTCCCAGATTCCCACGTATCTGGTGTCGAAACTGGCGAGGACGGCCGTAACCGTGAGCCTTTCGGGCGACGGCGGCGATGAGCTGTTCGCCGGTTATGACCGCTATTTTAGAACCTTGGCAATCTGGCAAAAGATATCGCGGTTGCCGCGCGGCATTCGGCGTGTGCTGGGCGGCGCGCTTGAAAAGTCACCTGGTGCGCTGCTGGAGATTGCAGGCACGATGCTGCAACCAGCCTTCAAAGATGAAGTATCCGCGGATCGCCTGAAAAAACTGGGCGGCATGCTGGATAGCGGATCGTCCCTCGAACTTTATCGGGAGTTATTGGGTCACTGGCGTAATCCGGCGGAGGTGGTACGCGACGGCCATATGCCGGATTACTTTTTGTCCGACGAGCGGAACTGGGAAATTTCACAGGATCCAGTGGATAACATGAGCTTCGCCGATCTCAACAGCTATTTACCAGACGACATTCTCACCAAGCTGGACCGCGCCAGTATGGCTGTGAGTCTTGAGGCGCGGGTGCCCTTGCTGGATCATCGTGTCGTCGAGCTCGCGTGGCGCCTGCCGATGCACATGAAGGCCCGTGGGGGTGTGTCCAAGTGGATTCTGCGGCAGGTACTCTACGAACGCGTGCCGCGCGAGTTGATTGAACGTCCGAAGATGGGTTTTGGCATCCCGTTGGGCGAATGGCTGCGCGGTCCGTTGCGCGGGTGGGCTGAATCCTTGTTGGAACCGGCAAAACTGTCTCGTGAGGGATTTTTCGATGCGCGAAAGGTAGAGCGCAAATGGCAGGAGCATCTGTCGGGGCGGCGTCAATGGCAATATCTGCTGTGGGACGTGCTCATGTTTCAAGCGTGGCTGGAGTACCAATGAGCCGGAAACCGCGCCTGCTTTTTTTTGAGAATAATCCGGCGTATTTTCTTTCCCATCGGTTACCGCTTGCCCGAGCCGCGCAAAAGATGGGCTTTGAAGTGCACGTCGCCGCCATGCCGGGGCAGGCAGCACACGTTATTGAGACTGCGGGTTTCAGCTTTCATCCCGTGTCGTTGAAGCGTAGCGGCATGAATCCATTTACAGAATTGCGTACCCTGTTCCGAATCCGGCGTCTGTATAGGGAGTTGCAACCGGATATGATTTATCAGGTCACCATCAAACCCGTCATATATGGAACGCTGGCGGCACGTAGTCTGAAAATAAACCATCTCGTCAGCGTGATATCCGGTCTGGGTTATTTGGCGGTGCAGCCGGGCATCCGGGGCAGGGTGCTCAGGTATTTCATTTTCAGCGTGTATCGTTTTTCCTTGCGGCATCCCAGTCAGAAAATCATCTTTCATAATGGTAACGATCGCGAATTATTCGTGGACAATGGTGTTGTCAACGCCTCGGATACAGACGTGGTGCCCGGTTCGGGCGTGGACATGGAGCATTTCTCGCCGCAAGCAGAAC
>JBOIBC010000228.1:0-2828 GCA_050739295.1 Gammaproteobacteria bacterium | reverse complement strand
TAGAAACCGCTGTCTCGTTGACTACTGTCCGCCAGCCGCATGAAAGGCGCTGGAGCAAACTGCTCCGCAGTCATACCGAAAATCCCGGCCAGGATGACGTTGCCATCCGGAACTGGCTGTATCCTGGCGTGGACCAACAACGTCTCAAGCGCGGGCAGCCGTTGCTGAGGAGAATATTTCGCGCAGAGAGGGCCCAGGTCCGGGACAAAGAGCGTGATTTGCATGGGAAACATCAAGATTACTTGTATGCATTATGCCGTTTCCCTTACGCTATTAACATGCAATTCACCCAAGACGGACCTGCCAGTAACCTGAAAGCCATCCGTGCCTATGCGCCTGGCCGCATCAATGTCAATGATCGCTTGCTCAGCACCAGCTTCATACTCACACCGACTACAGTCCTAGAGGACTGGCCGCCACAGCGTTTCGAGGATATCACCCTTGAACATTTGCAAGTGGCACTTGACCTGAACCCGGAGATTCTGCTCATCGGCACCGGCCCGACCCTGCATTTCCCTGAAGCACGCATCATGGCGGAGATACAACGGCACGGCATCGGTCTGGAAGTGCTGGACACCGCCGCCGCCTGCCGTACTTACAATGTGCTGGTGAGTGAAAACCGCAGCGTGGTCGCGGCCCTGTTGATGATCTGAAAGCCTGACTCTCCTGTTGTCAGCGTTCCTCAAATCCGCCGAATGCGACGTTTAAAAGACAAGTCGAACGGCATTTTGAGACAACTTCTAGAATCTATCTCAAAATCCCGTTCGCCCTGAGCGTAGCGTCGCAGGCGCGAAGTTGAAGGGCTCAACACGAATGGTTTTGGATTTTGAAAAAAGTTCTAGTCAAACAGCGATTCTTCCGACAACCCTTCCGATTTTAGAAGCTGCCGCAGACGTTTGAGGGCGTCCATCTGGATCTGGCGCACGCGCTCGCGGGTTACGCCGATGGCGTCACCCACTTCTTCCAGCGTACCTTTGTCGTGACCGTTGAGACCGAAGCGCAATTCCATCACGGCACGCTGTTTCTTGTTCAGATGTGACAACCATCGCTCCACGATGGTTTGCAAGTCGGTACCTTGCAGAATCTGCTCCGGATCGGTGTTGTTTTCATCCGGAATGGCGTCCAGCAGCAGCCTGTCACCGTCCTTGCCGATGGGCATATCTATCGAGGCGACCCGTTCGTTCAAGCCCAGCAGACGTTTCACGTCCTCAAGGGGTTTATCCAGCAATGTGGCAATTTCCTCAGGTGACGGTGTACGGTCCAGAGTCTGGGATAGCTTGCGGGCAGCGCGCAGATACAGATTGAGTTCCTTGATGACATGGATGGGCAAACGGATGGTACGTGTCTGATTCATGATGCCACGCTCAATGGTCTGGCGGATCCACCAGGTGGCATAGGTCGAGAAACGAAAGCCCAGTTCAGGATCGAATTTCTCAACCGCATGGATCAGGCCCAGATTGCCCTCTTCGATGAGATCCAGCAGCGGCAGGCCGCGGTTGATGTATTTGCGCGCGACCTTCACCACCAGGCGCAAATTGCTTTCAATCATGCGGCGGCGCGAAACCTCGTCGCCTTGCAGAGCACGGCGGCCGTAATAAACCTCTTCCTCGGCGGTAAGCAACGGTGAATAGCCGATTTCGGAGAGATACATGCGGGTAGCGTCGAGCTGTTCCTCGCCGAACTGCGGCGCAGGCTCTGCCGGTTCGGGCCGGAACACCGCAGCCGCCACGCCATCCAGCAGCGTATCCTCCGCCGCCTCATCCTGCGAAATATCTTCATTCACAGGTTCACCGTCCCGGGGATCGGAAAGCAATTCCTCTTCGGGTTCCGGCGTGCCGTCGCGATTGAGTCTCGTCATGATGTCCCGGACGCTTTTGAACAAACGCGTGTTGCTAATCTTGCCAACTGTTTGACCATGGATGCAAGCATCACTGTCGTGACAGATAACTCAAGGGGTTCACTGGCTTGCCGTTATACCGTATCTCGAAATGCAGCAGCGGATGGCCGTCGCGGTTGAGTCCCATACTGGCGATGCGCTCACCAGCTTTCACGATATCACCTTCCTTCACCAGGATCTCATCATTGTCCGCATACGCACTCAGGAATTGTTCGCTGTTCTTGATGATGATGAGCTTGCCGTAGCCGATGATTGCGCTGCCGGTGTACACCACTTTGCCGGGCGCGGCGGCGTAAATATCCTGGCCCTGCACGCCGATGATATCGATGCCTTTGGAGAGCGGATCATCCGCATGGAACAAGCGTACCACAGCGCCGCGAGCCGGCCAGACCCAGCGCAGAGCTCCGGCCGGTGGTGTGTAATCACTTGCTGGCGCCGGAGTGCTTGACGCAGTGCGCGATGGGGAGATCGATTTGGACGCCGGATGTGCAACCCAGCGTTGAGGCGCCGCCAGGGCTAGCGTCTGACCCGGCTTGATGAGGTAATCGGAACCGATGCCGTTCCAGGCAGCCACGTCATGATAATCCAGACCGTAACGCCAGGCGATGGAATACAAAGTATCGCCCGGCTTCACCACATATTGACGTGGAATCGGCTCGGCCGTCACCGCTTGCTGAGGCGTGGATGGCTGCGCACCAGAAGGATTCCAGCTGAGTGCGCCGGCACATCCGGACAGCAGTATTGCGCAGCATGCGGTAATGCAAAGTCGTGAGCTGCTCCTCACTCCAGCCCCTCGATCAGCGGCACGAAACTCACCCGGTCCAGCACTTTGCGCGCATACTTTTTTTCGTCCTGGCGCGTGACCAGCAGGAGCTCCTGTCCGTCTTGACCGCCCACCGGAATCACCATGCGGCCACCCACGGCCAGTTGC
>JBOIBC010000227.1:0-2834 GCA_050739295.1 Gammaproteobacteria bacterium | reverse complement strand
TGGACAGCGAGATCGAGAAACGCCAGAAACAGATCGCGGTGGCCAAGGGTTACGAGATCACTGACCACTCGCTTTATCTTTACGGCATCTGTTCTGCCTGTCGCAAGACCTTGCACAAATAATCAGGCTCCACAAGTCCCTAATCAGGCTTCACCCGCACGTGCAATCATCTCGCGCGCATGCTTGCGCGTGGTTTCAGTGATTTCCACGCCACCCAGCATGCGCGCCAGCTCGTCTATCTGCATTTTTTTATCGAGTTTCTCAATGCGGGTCAGCGCACCGTTACCGCGGCTTTCCTTTATCACCCGGAAATGATGATGCGCCTGTGAGGCCACCTGTGGCAGGTGCGTCACGCACAACACCTGCCGTTTTTTGCCGAGACTGCGCAACCTTCGCCCGACAATCTCTGCGACGCCGCCGCCGATCCCCGCATCCACCTCGTCGAAGATCATGCAGGGGATGGCGCTAGCCTGTGCGGCCACCACCTGGATGGCGAGCGCGATGCGTGACAGTTCGCCGCCTGAAGCCACTTTTGCCAACGGCTTCACGGGCTGACCCTTGTTGGCGCTTACCTGGAATTCCACCATATCCGTTCCATGCGCGGTGAAGTGGTCCGGATCGGTATGCACTTCGATGGCAAAGCGGCCACCGGGCATGCCAAGTTCCTGCATGATGCCAGTGACGCTCCGGCCCAACTCCGCAGCTACCCCGGTACGTTGCCGGCTCAACTGCATGGCAGTCTTGCGGTACGTGTCCTGTAGGCGCGCGAGTCCGGCTTCCAGTTCCTGCAAGGCCACTTCAGCATGTTCAAGCGCATGCAGTTCGGTTTGCAATTTCGCGTGTACATCCGGCAAGGCATCGGTTTCCACATGATGTTTGCGCGCCAAATCGTGAATGCTGCCCATGCGGGCTTCGACCCATTCCAGGCGTTGTGGATCAAGGTCGGCATTTGCAACATACCGGCGCAGAGTCTCACTGGCATCCGACACCTGCACTTCCGCATTCGCAAGGGATTCACGCGCATCCTTGAGCTGCGGGTCTATTTTGCTCAGACCGTTGAGCGTATTCAGGGCCCGATGCAATATCTGATACGCAGAGGTATCTTCGTTTTCATAGAGTTCATTCAGGGCTGACTGGGTGCCTTCCATGAGCTTGCCGCTATTGGCCAGGCGCCGGTGCTCTTCATCAATGCGTGTAATTTCGCCGACTTGCAGTGCCAGGGTATCCAGTTCGCCAACTTGATGTCGCAACAGTTCCAGACGATTGTCACGATTTTCAGCGGCTCTGCGCAATTCTGCAAGGTGCTCATGCGCAGTTTTCCAGTCATCGTGGAGTTTCGTGATTCGCTCAAGCAGTTCATCATGGCTCGCAAAACTGTCCAGCAGCGCCAATTGTACCGCTGGCCGAAGCAGCGACTGATGTTCATGCTGACCGTGGATGTCCACCAGTTGCTCGCCCAGTTCCTTGAGCAGTTGCAGCGGTGCACTACGGCCGTTGATCTGACCACGGGAGCGGCCGTCACGCCCGATGATGCGTCGCAGAATACATTCACCATCGGCGCTCAGATCCTGTTCCTGGAGCCATCTTTTTATGTGCGGCAGGCTGCGCAGGTCGAATTCCGCGCTGATCTCGGCGCGTTCCGCGCCATGCCGGATGACATCCACGTCGGCCCGGTCTCCCAACACCAGCCCGAGGGCGTCCACAAGGATGGATTTGCCCGCACCGGTCTCGCCGGTGAGCACGCTCATGCCCTGTGTGAGATCCAGTTCCAGCACGTCAATGATGGCGAAATCGCGGATAGCGATGTGCGTCAACATGCCGGCTCTTAATCCTTGTGGCCCGACAGCAGTGCACGCCCCCAGCGGAGTTTGGTGCGCAGAATCCAGTAATAGTCGTGACCTTGCGGATGGATAAAGGTCACGCTTGAGACCGAGCGCCCTACCCGCACTCTGTCACCCGCGTCCAGCAACTGCGTATCCTGTCCATCGGTGGTGACTTGTGCGCGGCCGCCGTGGGTGTTGCTGATCACGATTTCAATTTTGCTGTCGCCTTGCACCACGATCGGCCGGTCACCCAGTGCATGTGGGCAGATGGGAACGAGCGTGACGGCATCCAGCGTCGGGTGCAGGATGGAGCCACCGCCGGACAAAGCGTAGGCTGTGGAGCCGGTGGGTGTGGCTATGATGATGCCATCGGCGCGGTGGGCGCATACGAAGCGGCCGTCTACATGGGTTTCGAATTCGATGAGCCGGCCACCGTCGGCTTTCTGAATAACCACATCATTGAGCGCCGGCACACAGGGCGACGTACCGGTGTCTTGCATCACCTCGGCGTCCAGCAGCATGCGCTGTTCGGCGTGATAATCGCCCCGCAGAATTGCACGCAGATCCCGGGCCATGGCATCCGGTGAAATATCCGTCAGAAAACCGAGCCGGCCCAGATTGACACCCACCAGCGGCACCGGCCGGCTGTTGAATACATGCACAGCCCTGAGCAGGGTGCCGTCGCCGCCGATTACGATAGCCAGGTCCGCCTGCGAGGTCAGCTGGTCTCGATCCGCGAACTGTACTGAGGCGTTGCTTTCCAGCAGAGGCGCAAGCGCAGCATCCACCAGGGTATTCACCTGTTCCGAGTGCAGGTGCTCCAGCAGGGCCGCAAGGGTTGGCGTGATTTGCGGGTCGCCTTCACGGCCCAGGACGGCAATGGTAGAAAAGCGGCGGGTCATAAGGCTGGCAACGTTAGCATGGCCGCCCGGGGACGTGAAATGGTACACGGCCTTGACAGTTTTCATGACCGGTTGCTAGCTTTCCCTTTGGCACTCCCCTATTGTGAGT
>JBOIBC010000226.1:0-2886 GCA_050739295.1 Gammaproteobacteria bacterium | reverse complement strand
CAGTTAGACTGATTGAAAAATGTGGGTACATCCCTGTGCCCAGCTAACAGGTTGTTTTTCAACAACCTGCTAAAAAGAGAAATGGCATGCGCGCGTGGCACATTTCCGGCAAGTGAAAAATTTGTTGTGATTAGTTGATGCTTCTGGCTTTTTGTTGCGCGGCCTGCAGCGCCTGCACGAAAATCTCTACCGGTTGCGCGCCGGACAAGGTGTAACGGTTGTCGAGGATAAAGAACGGTACGCCTGTAATACCCATCTCGCGGCCGGCGCGCAAGTCGTTGAGCACGGTATTGCGTTCGCCTTCACCGGCAAGCCAAGCATTCACATCTCCCTCAATGCCCGCGTCACGCGCCAGTTCGGCCAGTGTAGTGTCATCACCTATATCGCGGCCTTCCAGGAAGTAAGCGCGAAACAAGGCCTCCACCATGGCTTCTCCCTTGCCTTCGGTTTCCGCCAGGCGTATCAGACGGTGGGAGTTGAAAGTATTGGGACTGCGGCCGATCCTGTCAAACTGAAAATCAATACCCGTATTCTTGCCTGCCTCGCGCACACGCGCATGGATCGCTTTCGCCGCTTCCGGGCTTCCGAATTTGGCATCCAGATATTCCCGGCGGTCGCGACCCTGGGGCGGCAGATCCGGATTGAGTTGAAAGGCGTGCCATTGGATATTCGCGTCTCCGGATTTTGATTCGACCAGCGCTGTCTCCAGATGACGCTTGCCGATGTAGCACCAGGGACACACCGTATCTGAGAAAATATCAATACGCATGATCAGCGGCTGACCTTGGTATAAATCACGCTGGGCTTGTCGCCACGGCGTGAGTAGATGTGTTCACGGCTGTAATCCTCATAGTCCGCGTCGCGCTCCTGTTCGGTATCGAACCAGCGGTAGGACTCCCAATCGGGACCCAGCAGATGCGGCGCGGACATGGGATCATCCGGCGGTAACGTGCAACGTATGCCGTAGCGTTTGGTGGAATCGTTGGTATTCATACAATCGCTCGCTTTGGGTGTCTGACCACTATTTTAACGCATCTGAGACGTGGATTTCTGGAGAGCGAAGCAAATCCCAACAGTTGGAGTGTTGGGCTTCACGACACTCAGCCCAACCTACATTCATTTGCAGACAGCAAAGAATCACGACTAGTATGACCACGTCCTCAAGGGAGAAACAAGAATATTTCACCCTCACCCTAACCCTCTCCCATCAAGAGAGAGGGAAAAAAATAGTAGAGTCAGGTTTGGGCAAAATATTGTTTGAGGTATTCGTCGAACGATATCCGATTAGCGGCTTCGATCTGCGCCTGTTTCTCCAGAGAGTCGCGCGCAAGTTGCTCGAAATACTGTTGAGTGGCAGGCGTCAGGCGGCGTTGCCGGAAATAATCCCGGTATTTTTCCGACAGGCGCTTGGCGAAACGGAAGGAACTTTCACCGTTTATGCGCATGTCCACCAGGATTCGGGCAGAGGGGAGGCGTTCAGGATCCGCCAGTTCTTCGCGTCGAGCCTGCAGACTGACGCGATAGGGTTTGCGGGCATCGTCACTGTCAAGTATTTCACAAATGCCATCCATCTGATCGGTGATTTGTTTTGCCCAGTCGCGCAGCCGGATGCTGCGACCGTTGCGCTGCAATTCCAGTTCTGGGTCGCGACCATAGCGTGCGGTTCGTGTCTGGTTGTGGTTGATGATCGCCTGTTCCTGTTCCGAGACCGGCAAACTCTCATGCAGCAGACATAAAGCCAGCAGTGCCTCGATGAAGCGCAAGGCCGGCGCGTCTGCACCCACCGGATCATAGGCGTTCACATCCAGAGCCCGCACTTCGGCGTACATCACGCCGCGTTTTTTCAGGGCGAGTGCGGCGCGCTCGCCGGGGTTGATGGGTTGTTTGGGGCGGACATAGGTATAGAACTCATTTTCAATTTGCAGGATGTTGGCGTTTAACTGACGGTATTCGCCGTTCACTTTCACGCCGATGGCCTCGTATTCC
Source organism: Gammaproteobacteria bacterium (assembly GCA_050739295.1). GTDB lineage: Bacteria > Pseudomonadota > Gammaproteobacteria > Natronospirales > REEB76 > REEB76. The sequence goes on along the minus strand of JBOIBC010000226.1, from coordinate 900 downwards.
GGCTCCGGTGTGCTGATGGCGTGTGTGAGGCTGCTCACGTAATCGTCGAGACTGTTGTAATGCACGCCGAGGTGCGCCTGGTTCTTGTTCTTGTAACCGATATCGCTCATGCGCAGTGATGTGGCATAAGGCTCATACCAGGTGCCGGCGTCGAATTCCCTGAAACCGGGGTCGCGGCCGTGGAAGAAGCTCTTGCACACCGCCGGCGAGGCGCCGAAGAAATACGGCACCAGCCAGCCGAGCCGCTGAAAATTGCGCAACATGCCGAAATAGGAGTCATCCGTGAATTCCCGCAGCGGCCGGCGGTCGCCTTGCAGTTCCTTGAGCGCCGGCCAGAGTCGTTCGGGAAAGGAATAATTGAAATGCACACCGGAGATGGTCTGCATGGTGCGGCCGTAGCGGTAACCCAGGCCGCGGCGATAGACATGCTTCATCATGCCGACATTGGATTTGCCGTAACGCGCGATGGGGATATGAGCGTCATCTTCCAGCGAGCAGGGCATGCTGGTGGCCCAGAGCATTTCGCCGTCCATATGCTGATACACGAAACTGTGGATGTCGCACAGGAAGCCGAGCGTATCTTCAATCGTCGCCAGCGGCGGCGTCACCAGCTCGATGAGCGCCTCGGAATAATCCGTGGTGATGTGTGGATGCGTGAGCGCCGCGCCCAAGGATATCGGGTGCTCTGTTTTGACAATGCAGCCTTTGGCATCAACCCGCAGGCTTTCCTTTTCCAGGCCCGTGCGGCCGCCCCGCAACAGCGGCGCCACCGGACTTGCCAGCAATCGGCTCAAACGCTGATCGAGGTGTTTGGAGGAAGGCATGCAGGTGAGTCCGTAACCGGGGCTGTATGGTTGCGTATATCGGGGAGCAGGTGCAAGTCGAGATGACTGCGGCTGG
>JBOIBC010000225.1:0-2894 GCA_050739295.1 Gammaproteobacteria bacterium | reverse complement strand
GTGAGGAGGTCGTGGAAATCATCATGGAAATGCCATTTGATGGCCATGACTCCGTAGAGCGGCCACAGATACCAATGCTGCCAGCGGTGGTAGCCATGCGATTTGCCATGCGGGTGCAGCCGGCCGAACACGCCCAAGTCTATATCGGTGTCGTGCCCGTTGATGTTCACATACATGTGATGGAACACCACGTGTTTCCAGCGCCAGATATAGGAGCTGCCGCCGACCAGATCCAGCGTCATGGCCATGAATTTGTTGATCCATGCATGGTCCGAATAGGCCTGGTGGGACCCGTCGTGTTCGATGTTGAAACCTATCAACGCGGCGCTGAAACCCAGCAGCATTGCCAGCGGCACCGCCAACCACCATTTGTTAACGGCGAATACGAGCGCCGCATAAAACGCAGCGAAACCGGTGAGGATAATGGTCGTCTTCAGGTACATCTTCGGACAGTCACGCCGGCGACGGCCGCTGCTGCGGAAAAATTCATCCACGCGCCGCCGCAGTTCCAGATGGAACGCGTTGCAGCCGCTGAATTTCAGTTTTCTCTCTGAGTCGCCAGCCTGCGGTAGAAAACCCGCAGGACATTTCTGCAGCACAGGCTGGTTTGACATCATTACACCCATCCCCAAGTTATGCCGCCAGCCTAACAGATGTGCGGGGCGCATGCTGCCGGTCAACTCATTGGACCGCTCATTAAATCTACTGTGGTAAAAAAGGTATCGCTTAACGGACGCGATTATGGGGCTTCGCTTACAATTCGTTGCCTCGGGAAATACGGAATCAGCAGGAGAAACTTCCAATGGCGAAGATCGCAGTATTGGGCGCAGGCATGGTGGGCAGCGTGATCGCCCAGGATTTGGCGCAGAAACAACAAGTCACGTCGGCCGATATCAGTGATACCGCACTGGCGCGGCTGACGGGAAAAGGCATGAAGACGCAGCGGCTCGACACCGGCGATGCCGTCGCGCTCACGGCCTTCGTGCAGCCTTTCGATCTGGTGGTGTGCGCAGTGCCGGGCTTCATGGGGTATCGCACCTTGAAGGTACTCATCGAAGCCGGCAAGAATGTCGCGGATATTTCGTTTTCCCCGGAGGAGGCATTGGAACTGGATGCGCTTGCAAAGAGCAAAGGCGTTACTGCGCTGGTGGACATCGGTGTGGCGCCGGGTATGGATAACATTATCCTCGGACATCACGATGCGCGAATGAAAGTCATGCGCTTCGAATGCCTGGTTGGTGGCTTGCCGAAACATCCTAAACCGCCTTTCCTTTACAAGGCGCCGTTCTCGCCCATTGACGTGATCGAAGAATACACACGGCCCGCACGCCTGCAACGCGGTGGAAAAATCGTCACGCTGTCAGCCCTTACCGAGCGCGAGCTGGTAGCATTCGAAGATATCGGCACGCTGGAAGCGTTCAATACCGACGGGCTGCGCTCGCTGCTCAAGACCATGGCGCATATTCCGGACATGGCGGAAAAGACCCTGCGCTACCCGGGCCACGTGGCGCTAATCGAGGCGCTGATACAAGCGGGCTTTTTCGCCGAGGGTGAGGTCGAAATCGGCGGCGCCAGAATCCGGCCGCTGGAACTTTCGGCGAAGTTGTTGATGGATCAATGGAAGTTGGAGCCGGGCGAACCTGAATTCACGGTCATGCGCGTGACAGTGGAAGGCGAGGAAAACGGCCAGCGGCTGCGTCATGTCTGGGATATGCACGACGAATACGATCCCGCCACCGGATTTTCTTCCATGGCGCGCACCACCGGCTTCACCTGTGCCGCCGGCGCGAATCTGCTGCTGGAAAACAAGTTCCGCAAACCGGGCGTGCATCCGCCCGAGAGTGTCGGGCGCGATGAAAACTGTTTCAACTACGTCCTCGCGTATCTGAAACAGCGCCAGGTGCATTACCGGCACAGTATCCACGCCGTTTGAGCCAGGGGCTATGGCGGCGGTTCTGCTAGAATATTCACATCATTCTTTTTTTCTGGATACGCCCATGGATACCGAAACCACCTCATTCGACACGACCGCGCAGCAAGTCGTGGAGCTGGCCAACAGTTTTGCCGACGAGCATCCCGAAGCGGACATGTGGGACATCGCCGACGGCCTGCTGGCCGGCGCGGTGCATTACTGGTTGTACTCGCGCCAGCCCTGCGACGATCCCATGTGTGAAGATTGTGCGCCGGTGTCCACGGCAGAACTGCGCCAGGCGGAACTCAAGAAGCTGATCCTGCAGTTCTCTGAAGAAAGCGACTACTATCACGCGCCGACGGACTCCAACGCCGCCTGGGCGTGATGCAACCCCTCACACTACCCTTACGGACTGCGCTTTCCTGCTTCGTCCGTAAGTCCAGGGTGGCCATCCATGGCCACCCGTTCGGCGGACCAAAGCAATGCTTCGGTAGCTCCGCCTCACCCCGCAAGGGGAGAGGAGATAATGTGTGAATACAACCGATCAGATTGTCTGCTGGAAATGCGGCGCATCCCTCAAGGAGGTGCCGATGCCGCTGTCGCGGCTTTCGGAATGCCTGACGTGCCATGCCGAATCGCATGTCTGCCGGATGTGTGAGTTCTACGATACCCGTAAGGCCGAGAACTGCAGTGAGCCTCGCGCCGATCCGCCCAAGGACAAGCAGCGCGCCAATTTCTGTGAATATTTTCAGCCGAAGGCAGATGCCTTTCAGCCACAAGACCACAGCATTGCCGACAAGGTCAAAACGGAACTGGAAAAACTGTTTGGGAAACAGGCGTAGTCCGGAATACGAGCAGTATTCCTACGGTTCATATTGCACTTCAATGATGCAATAACGCGCCTCGCCGGAAGGGGTCATCACCTTCACCTCGTCATCAATGGCTTGCTTGAGTAGCGCCTGGGCCAGGGGTGAATCAATAC
>JBOIBC010000224.1:0-2895 GCA_050739295.1 Gammaproteobacteria bacterium | reverse complement strand
GTCCCACAGGAAACGGCTCTTGTGAGCCTTGAAGCGGAACTCGAAAGAAATGCCGCGGAAAATCAGCGCCGTGAGCATAAACATCAAGGGTACGTACAGCGCCGAGAGCAGGATGGCATAGGCTTTCGGGAACGCTGCCAGCAATCCGGCGCCGCCCAGCACCAGCCAGGTTTCATTGCCGTCCCACACCGGCGCCACGCTGTTCATCATCAAATCCCGATGCGTGTGGCTGCGGGAAAATGCGAACAGGATTCCGATGCCGAGATCGAAACCATCCAGCAGCACGTAAATCACCACACCGGCGGCGATGATGATGACCCAGATGAGCGGCAGTAGCTCCATCATTCATCCTCCACGCCGCTGAACGCATGCCGTGCCGGAGCATGCTCGCTGGCGACGGGATGCGGTGTCTCTTCCGCCGGTCCTTTGCGGATCACTTTCACGACGTAATAGAGATAGGCCCACATCACCACGGTATAAATTCCGATGAACGCCAAAAACGAGTACAGCACCCGTTGCGGTTCCAGCGGAGAAGAGGCGTCAGCGGTGCGCATGAGTCCCTGTACCACCCAGGGCTGACGCCCCGTTTCCGCTGTCCACCAGCCGGCCACAGTGGCGATGAATCCGGCGGGCGTCATCCAGAATGTCCAACGCAGAAACCACTGCGGTGGTGCGCGGCGACGCCACAACAGCAGTGCGCCGATCCAGCCGAGCGCCAGCATCAACACGCCCAGACCCACCATGATGCGGAAAGCCCAGAACACAATGGGCACCACCGGCCAGTCGTCCGGCGGCACGGAGTCCAGTCCGGTGACCACGCCGTGGATGCTGTGCTTGACGATCAGGCTCGAAGCGTAGGGAATTTCCAGAGCAAGATCATTATGGCGGGTCTTTTCGTTTGGCCAGGCGAACAGCACCAGCGGCGCGCCGGCCATGGATTCCCAGCGCCCCTCCATGGCCGCCACCTTGATGGGCTGATAGCGATCCACTTCTTCGCCGCTCTGGTCGCCGGCAATGATCTGCAGTGGCGCCAGGATCGCGACCGCCACGATGGCGAACAGGAAACTGCGCCGGGCGAAATCCACATCACGTTGTTTCATCAGGAACCAGGCCGATACACCCGCGATAAACACGCTGCTGCTGAGAAATGCCGCGAGCAGCATGTGCACCAGCCGGTAGGGGAAGGATGGATTGAAGATGATGTGCCACCAGCTCACCGGATAGAACACGCCGTCGCGCAGCACCGAACCGGCCGGCGTCTGCATCCAGGAATTCGCCGCCAGTATCCAGAATGCCGACAGCATGGTGCCGACTGCGACCAGGATAGTAGCGGTGTAATGCAGCTTCGGCCCGACGCGCGTCCAGCCAAACAACATGATGCCAAGGAAACCAGCTTCCATGCAGAACGCCGTGAGCACCTCGTAGCTCATGAGGGGGCCGATCACGTTGCCGGCAGCCGCGGAGAAGCGGCTGAAATTGGTGCCGAATTCATAGGACAACACGATGCCGGACACCACGCCCACGCCGAAGGTGAGCGCGAAGATCTTCACCCAGAACATGTAGTGGCGCTTGTATTCCGGATTTTTCGTCTTGAGCCACAGACCTTCGAGGATGGCAAGGAATACCGCCAGACCGATGGTGAGCGTCGGAAACAGGATATGAAAGCTCAGCGTGAAGCCGATTTGCAAACGCGAGAGCAGCAGCGTATCCATGTTATTTTGCTGGTACGAAATCCATCAGGCGAATACTGTTTTTTTGAATCCTTCTCCTGGAGAGAGAGGGGAAGAAATCGGCTCGCATTGCTAACCCAAGTGTGCATGATGATCCGCGAGCACCTGGGCCACGCAAGCGGTGAGTTTTTTCGCCGTAGGGATATGCAGGAATTCGTTGGGACCATGCGCGTTGGCATGCGGCCCCAGGAGACCCGTCACCAGGAATTGTGCCTTGGGGAACTTCTTGCCGAGCATCCCCATGAAGGGAATGCTGCCACCGGTGCCCATGTACATGGCGTCTTTGCCAAAAAACGCTTTCGAAGCCGATTTCATGGATTGCTCCAGCCACGCCGCCACGGGTGGCGCATTCCATCCACCCATCGCCGGGTCGAGGGTAAATTTGACGCGTGCTCCGTAAGGCGGATCTTTCTCGAGTAGCCGTTTGACTTCGGCGGCCACCTTGCGCGCATCCGCGGTCGGCGGCAGACGGAACGAGAGTTTCACCGCAGTGTGCGGTCTCAATACATTGCCGGCATTTTCGATAGCGGGCATGCCCTCAGCACCGATGATTGAAAGCGTTGCGCCCCAGGTATTTTCCGTCAGCAGCTTTACCGGATCCGTGGATACCGGCCGCATGCCTTTCACGAATGGGAATTTGCCATACACGCTCTTGCCGAGCACTTGGGCGGCTTTGCGGATCTGTGTACGGCGTTGCGCGGGGATAACCGGCTTCAGGCTTTTCACCTTGCTCGCGCCGGTGGTGCTGTTTTCGACGCGGTCGAGCAGTGCGCGCAGAACGCGAAAGCTCGACGGTACGATGGGGCTCGCCGCGCCGGAATGCACGCCCTCCGTGAGCACGTCCACCGCCAGCATGCCGGTCAGGTTGCCGCGCAGCGAGGTGGTGCACCAGAGTTGGTCGTAATTGCCGCATTCCGCGTCGAGACACACGACCAAGCTCACCTTGCCGATACGCGCACCCAACTGGGAAATATAAAACGGCAAATCGAGGCTGCCGGATTCCTCGCAGCACTCGATGACAATGACGCAGCGGGTATGCGGAACCTGTTGTTCCTGCAGCGCACGGATCGCGGTGAGCGAGGAAAATACGGCGTAACCGTCATCGGCGCCGCCGCGGCCGTAGAGTTTGTCGCCACGCCGTACCGGTGTCCACGGATCCAGACCC
>JBOIBC010000223.1:0-2906 GCA_050739295.1 Gammaproteobacteria bacterium | reverse complement strand
GAGAACATCAGTGCGCAGGGTGCTGCCGGCAGCCGTCGTGCAGCGGAACAAGAAGCTGCACGACGCGTGCTCGAGTTGTTGCTGCATGTCTGAGAATGCGTTTCGCAGCGGATTCATCGCTTTGGCAGGGCGCCCGAACGTGGGCAAATCAACACTGCTCAATGCCCTGGTGGGCGCCAAGATCAGCATCGTCACTGCCAAACCCCAAACCACACGTCGCCGCATCCTGGGTATCCATACCACGGCGGATGCTCAATATATATTCGTGGATACCCCCGGCCTGCACCAGGAAATCCGGCGTGCCATAAACCAGCGCATGAATCGTGCAGCCATCCATGCCATCGCGGAAGCGGACGTAACGCTGCTGGTGGTGGAAGCAGGGCGCTGGACGGAAGATGACGATCACGCCCTGTCCGGTTGCGTGGCGCTGGAACGGCCACTGACTCTGGCCGTAAACAAGATTGACAAGCTCAAGGCGCGCACCTTGCTGCTGCCGTATTTGGATGCGGTTCAGGCCAAGGCGGATTTCAGACTCATTGTGCCGGTGTCTGCGAGCACTGGAGAAAATCTTCCGGAACTGGAGGCCCAGATCAAGATCCTGTTGCCGGAATCACCGCGGCTTTTCCCGGAAGGCCAGCTCACGAATCAGGACGGCGCGGTACACGCCGCGGAATGCGTGCGTGAGAAACTTACTCAGATGCTGGAACAGGAGCTGCCCTATTCCACCGCGGTGGCCGTGGAAGAATACAAGCTGGAAAAGGGCACCTTGCATATCGGTGCCATTATCTGGGTGGAACGTGAAGGCCAGAAAGCCATCGTGATCGGCCACAAGGGCAGCATGCTCAAGGCAATCGGACGGGCAGCACGTCTGGAACTCGAGCAGGATACCGGTAAAAAAGTGTTTCTGCGTTTGTGGGTGAAAGTACGCGATAACTGGACAGATGATGAGCGTGCGCTGAAGGCATTCGGTCTGGATGACACATGAGAGCCGCCGAGCGTGTGATGCTGACGCCGGCGTACGTGCTGCATCAGCATGACTGGCGCGAAACCAGCCGGGTGGTTGAAATCCTGAGCCGGGATCATGGACGGCTGGGAGTGGTGGCGCGCGGTGCGCGCCGGGCAACATCACCGTGGCGTGCACTGCTGCGTCCTTTCCAGCCGCTGCTGGTGTCCTGGATGGGTGGCGGTGAACTCATGACGCTTGTCGGCGTCGAGCCGTCGGCTGTGTCGCATCCACTCTCCGGACGGGCCTTGCTGAGCGGCTTTTATATGAATGAACTGTTGCTGCGGTTGCTGCCACGACAGGACCCGCACCCAGTATTGTTCAACCAGTATTCGGATGTGCTGGGCCGGCTGATGCAGGACACCAGTTCGGCTTTGCGTCTGTTCGAGAAGCATTTGCTGACAGCCTTGGGCTATGGATTGAACCTGGAGCGGGATGCGATTACCGGCCAGTTGGTGCAAGCCGACGCTGTGTACCGCTACGAACCCGAGCGGGGTCTGGTGCGCGTTGTGGACAATACCGGTTCCGGAGTGCATGTGAGCGGCAGCACTATGCTGGCACTGGCCGGGGAAAGACTGGAGCAAGCCGAGGCCTTGCGCGAGGCGCGCCGGCTGTTGCGTGCCGTACTGGATCAACTCCTGGGGGAACGGCCGCTCAAGACCCGCAAGGTAATGCGTGCGTTTGTGAAGATAGTGGAATGATGGAACCCATCTTAAAACCTTTTGAGCACAGATAGAGCAGAACGTGGTATGTCTCAATTGATTCAGCTTGGCGTCAATATTGATCATGTGGCTACACTGCGGCAGGCCCGCGGCACCCGGTATCCCGATCCGGTGGAGGCAGCGCGGCTGGCGGAAAATGCCGGCGCCGACAGTATCACCGTGCATTTGCGCGAAGATCGCCGCCATATCCAGGACCGCGACGTGCAACTGGTGCGCACACTGCTGCAGAGCCGGATGAACCTGGAAATGGCGGCCACCGCCGAAATGGTGAAACTAGCCTGCGAGCTGCGGCCGGAGGACTGCTGTCTGGTACCGGAGCGGCGCAAGGAACTTACCACCGAAGGTGGTCTGGATGTATGCGCGCAACATGAATCGCTGGCGCCAGTATGCGCACAACTGGCGGACGCGGGCGTACGTGTAAGCCTGTTTATTGATCCGCAGCCGGAACAGATCGAGGCGGCCGCATTATTGAAGGTGCCTGTGGTGGAATTGCATACCGGCCGCTATGCGGATGCCGCGGATGGACAGCACCAGGCGCAGGAATTGCATCGCCTGCGGGAAGCCGCTCTGCAGGCGGCACAACTGGGGTTTGAGGTACATGCGGGCCACGGTTTGCATTACCATAATGTTAGGCCGGTGGCGGCCATCTCCGTCATCACCGAACTCAACATCGGTCACAGCATCATCGCCCGCGCCGTCATGACCGGCTTGCCGGAAGCGGTGCGCGAAATGAAGCAACTCATGCAAGACGCGCGCAGCGCATGATTTTCGGTATTGGCACCGATCTGGTAGAAGTGCACCGTATCGAGCAGGCGTGGCAGCGCTTTGGCGAGCATTTCGCCCACCGCATTCTCATGGCAGAGGAGATGGAAGGCTTCACGCGCGGCAGGAATCCGGTGCGTTTCCTCGCCACGCGCTTTGCCGCCAAGGAAGCTATCGTCAAGGCACTGGGTACCGGCTTCCGTCACGGCATGTGGGTCCGGGACACTGGTAGTGTGCCGGATATCCGGGGTAAACCCTGTGTCATCTTCTCGGAACGCGGACGGGCATTGTGCGAACGTCTGGGCGCCGGCGAAGCCTTCGTGAGTCTCAGCGATGAAGCCGGGATGGTGCTGGCGTTTGCGGTGATCCTCAGGAATTTGCCGTCAGCCTGACATCGAGATTGTCGAGCAGTGCAATAG
>JBOIBC010000222.1:0-2964 GCA_050739295.1 Gammaproteobacteria bacterium | reverse complement strand
TCCTGTGAGAGGTTCCATGCGCTGCAAGCCCACCTGGATGGCGCGCTGGCTGACTTCTATGCTGGTCTGGCCGCAGCGGAAGCGCGGCATTTCGAGATTTATCTGAAGCTCGCCAGGCAGGTGGATTCGGATGATTTAACGTCAAGAACCGCAGTGTTCGCGGAAGTTGAAGCAGCCCTGATTACCTGCAGCGACGAGAATTTCCGCTTTCATAGCGGACCACCAGCCTGATTATCAGGACAGTGGCAGCGTCATGAGCCGGAAGTCGTTTTGGTCGGTTCTCAGCATGCTTCCCTGTTCATACCAATCGCCCAGTACGATCCGTGTTTTCTCTACACCAGTGGATTGGAATGTATGTACGGCTGGCCGGTGGGTGTGGCCGTGGATCAATCGCGTGACGCCGTATTGTTTCATTATGGTTTCGACCGCCTGCTGATTCACGTCCATGATGTATTCGGCTTTCGCCTGGCTGTGCAGCTTGGTTGCTGCACGGGTCTGCGTCATGAATGCGCGGCGCTCTTCCACACTCTTCGCCAGAAAGGCTTGCTGTCGTACTGGTTCTCGCACCATTTTCCTGAATGCCTGGTATTCCACATCATCAGTGCACAGGGTATCGCCGTGCATGAGCAGGGTGGGGAGACCATGAAGATTCACCAAGTATGGATCGGGTAATAGCTTGCAGCCGGCCGCACGAGCGAATCGCTCGCCGATCAAAAAATCCCGATTGCCATGCATGAAATAGACCGGCACGCTGCGGTCAGCCAGCTCTCGCACGCCGGCGATGACACGGGAATGGTGCGGGTCCGGGTCGTCATCTCCTATCCAGATTTCGAAAAAATCCCCTAGGATATACACGGCTTCCGCGGCACGCGCCTCAGTCTTCAGAAAGTCCAGGAATAATTGCGTGATTTGCGGACGCGCCGGATCGAGGTGTAAGTCCGAAATGAACAAGGTGGTCATGCGCGGTTAATCCAGCGATGGTTTGAGTACCAGCGCTTTCAGTATCACGACCGGTGTCAGGGGCGCGTCTTTGTCGAAAGGGCCGACTTTGCCGTTAGGTACGGCGGCAATCTTGTCCACCGCGTCCATGCCTTGGATGACCTTCCCGAATACCGCGTAGCCCCAGCGGTCCGGCCGCGGATCCAGTTTCCTGTTGTCCACCAGATTGATGTAGAACTGCGCGGTGGCGGTATGCGGCGCGTCATCCCGCGCCATGGCGATGGTGCCGCGCAGGTTGGACAGACCATTGCCGGATTCATTCGGGATGGGTGGCAGGGTTTTCTTTTCCAGGTAAGCCGTGGTGTAACCACCGCCCTGGATCACAAAGCCGGGAACAACACGATGAAAAGTCGTGCCGTTGTAAAAACCACTGTTCACGTAGTGCAGGAAATTCGCCACCGTCAGCGGCGCCCGCCGACTGTCGAGTTGCACCACAAAGGTCCCCAGGCTGGTTTCAAACGCCACATCGGGATACGGGTTCGAGGGCGGAGTGGGCCGCACGGGCGTCTGACTGCATGCGGCCAGAAGTGCAACGATCAGCAAGCCGGTCAGGCGATTTCTCATGGCGACTCTCCCAGTATCGCGAACATGATACGGGGTGGGCCGGAAAATTGGCAGTTTTACGGACTTGGACAGTGCGCGGCCTGATAAAATGCCGCGCCATGAGTATTCGTACCCGATTCGCCCCCAGTCCCACTGGCCGTCTGCATGTGGGCAATGCCCGCACGGCCTTGTTCAGTGCATTGCTGGCAGCGCGTGAAACCGGAACCCTGATTCTGCGCATTGAAGATACAGACGCTGAGCGGTCCCGGCCGGAGTTCGAGGCAAAGCTGATTGAAGACCTTTCCTGGCTGGGCATTGTCTGGCAGGAAGGGCCGGACAAGGGTGGCAAGCACGGACCCTATCGGCAGTCCGAGCGCGGTGAGATTTACCGCACCTATATACAGAAGCTTGCAGAACATGGCTTGACCTACCCGTGCTTCTGCACGCCCGCGGAACTCGCGCTGGCCCGCAAGGCACAGCTCGCCGCCGGCAGGCCGCCACGTTACGCAGGCACCTGTGCCCATTTGACCAGCGACGCGATCGAAACGCGCTTGGCAAAAGGGCTGAAACCGGCCTTGCGGTTTCGCGTCCCGGAAACCGCCGAAACGGTATTTGATGATCTGGTGCGCGGCCGTCAGGTGTTCGCGCATCGTGACATCGGTGATTTCGTGATCCGGCGTGCCGATGGCAGTCCGGCGTTTTTCTTCAGTAACGCTGTAGACGATGCGAGCATGAGCATCACGCATGTGTTGCGCGGCGAGGACCACCTGGCCAACACGCCACGTCAGATACTGCTACTGCAGGCGCTCAAGCTGCCGGTGCCGCATTACGGACACCTGTCACTGATTGTAGGCGAGGGCGGGGCGCCTTTGTCGAAGCGCGAAGGTGGCGGCAGTGTGAGGGAACTGCGAGCAGACGGCGTGCTCCCCGAAGCACTCATGAACTACCTTGCTCGCCTCGGCCACAACTACGCTAGCCATGAACTCCTGGTCTTCAGTGATCTCGCAAAAGATTTTCAGCTTGCGCGCCTCGGACACGCGCCGTCACACTACGATCATGCTCAGCTCGGACATTGGCAGCGTCTCGCGGTACGCGCCGCTGGCGAGGAGTCATTATGGCAGTGGCTGATCGAGGCTGATCCGGAAATTGAAACGCGCGTGCCTGCGGACCGGCGCGCGGCATTTCTTGGTTTAGTCAGAGATAATCTGTCCCGCCCGCGCGAGGCTGAACTGTGGGCACATATCCTGTTTGGCGGCGAGTTTACTTCGGATGAATCCGCCGCAACCGCCGCCGATGAGGCCGGGCGCGATTTTTTCGAGCAGGCGCTGGGCTGTCTTGAACAGGCGCCATCTGATTTCAGGCAATTCGCCAAGGCAGTAGGCACGCGCACTGGATTGTCTGGTCGCAATTTGTTTGCGCCAC
>JBOIBC010000221.1:0-3030 GCA_050739295.1 Gammaproteobacteria bacterium | reverse complement strand
GGATACGGATTTTGACGGCATCAGCTTCGACGACATGCCCTGGACGCTGGAAACCAGCGGCGCGGCAGCTGACACCAGCAAGACTGTTGCGGGTCTTTGGCCCAACAATTTCTCCAGCAACAGCCGTCTGTATGCGCTGGGCTTCGACGCCTGGCGGCTGGTGCCACTGCTCTACAAAGGCAAGCCGTTCAGCATGACTGTGCAGGGCATGACCGGGCTGCTCAGCATGGACAGCAACGGCCACATCCATCGCCAACTGGACTGGGCGAGCTTTAAAAACGGCGCACCCATATTGCTGGCGCCCGCTTCGCTGCTGCCCACCAGCGTGGTAGCAACGCCCAGCCCGCCGCCGTGAATCTCGCACCGCATCTGGCCGCAGGACAACGTGCCGAGGACCAGGCGCTGGAATTGTTGCGCCGCGCCGGGCTCACACTGCTGGTTCGCAACTACCGCTGCCCACAAGGTGAGCTGGATCTGGTAATGGCGGACGGTGACACGCTGGTGATGGTGGAAGTGCGCTATCGCCGCGCGCGCGGTTTCGGCGGCGCCGCGGAAAGCGTGGATGCCCGCAAGCAGGGCAAACTGTTGCACGCCGCCCAGCACTTTCTGCAACAGGATGCCCGTTACCGCCGCCGGCCGCTGCGCTTCGATGTGGTGGCCGCGAGTGAAACTGCCGATGGGAAAATACAGACCGATTGGATCAAGGACGCGTTTCGCGCCGATTGATACAAGTAGAGGAATATTTCAATGGAACCCAACACCCGCGTTATCCAGCTTTTCAGCGACAGCATCGCCACCAAACAGGCAGCGCTCAAAATCCTGGTGCCGTCCATCGTCAGCGCCGCGCAACTGATGGCAAATGCCCTGAAAGCCAATCACAAGATCATGAGTTGCGGCAACGGTGGCTCGGCAGCAGATTCCCAGCATTTTTCCGCGGAATTGCTCAACCGTTTCGAGCGGGAACGTGCCCCGCTCGCCGGCATCGCACTCACCACCGACACCTCCACGCTGACATCCATCTCCAACGATTACGACTATACCGAGATCTTCTCGAAACAGGTGCGTGCGCTGGGCCAGCCGGGAGACGTGTTGTTGGCCATTTCCACCAGCGGCAATTCGCCCAACATCATACGCGCCATGCAGGTCGCCCATGAAAAAGGCGTGCATATCGTGGCACTCAGCGGCCGTGACGGTGGCAAGATGGCGCCGCTGCTGAAATCACCGGATGTGGAAATCCGTGTGCCGGCCAAGGTTACAGCGCGCATCCAGGAAGTGCACCTGCTGTGCCTGCATTGCCTGTGTGATTTGATTGACGAACAGCTTTTTGGCGGGGCGCATTGAGCTCGTGACCAGCGCATCGAGGTTGCCGGCGGAATTTCTCACACAGCTTGCGCACATCGTCGGCACAGAAGATCTGTTCACCGACCCTGCCGACCGCTGGCCCTACAGCTACGACAACAGCCGACGCCAATCTCAACCCGATGCGGTGGTATTCCCCGCAAACCACGACGAAGTGCGCGACTGCGTGCGCTTGTGCAACGAGTTCAACTTACCACTGCTGGCCCGCGGGCTCGGTAGCAGTACCACTGGCTCGGCCGTACCCATCGCTGGCGGGCTGATACTGGCGCTGGAACGCATGAACCGCGTGCTGCGTTTCAGTCCCGAAGATCGGCTCATGGTGGTGGAAACCGGTATCACCAACACCGCCGCCCAGAGCAAGGCCGCCGAAGCCGGATTCTTTTGGGGACCAGCTCCAACCTCCGCGGCCTACTCCACCGTGGGCGGGAACCTAGCTTGTAACGCGGGCGGCCCGAGCACGGTGAAATATGGCACCCCGCGCGACAACGTGCTGGGACTGCGCATCGTCACCGGTGCCGGCGAGGAATTGCACACCGGTGTGTATACCAGCAAAGGCGTGATGGGTTACGACTTGACGCGCCTGGTCATCGGGTCAGAAGGCACGCTCGCGGTGATCACCGAAGCCACCCTCAAACTCACGCCCAAGCCGGAAACCGTGCGCACGCTGCGCGCGGTGTATGCCGACATGACAGCAGCCGCGGCAGCCGTTTCGCGCATCATGGCCCAGCCGGTCACGCCCTGCGCACTGGAATTCATTGACCATGCATCCATTGAGATGATCCGCAGTTACGCCCAGACTGATCTGCCGCACAACGCCGGCGCGATGCTGTTAATCGAAGTGGATGGCCTCGCCTCCCAGATCGAGAGCAGCGTCGCCGCCGTCGAAGCTGCGGCTCGCGGCGATGGGCTGGTGGAACTGCGTGCCGCGCGTGACAAACAGGAAACCGAGGCCCTGTGGGCCGCACGCAAGGCACTCTCCCCCGCCTTGCGCAAAATCACACCAAAGAAAATCAACGAGGACATCGCCGTGCCGGTGTCACGCATGGCTGAATTGATAACGCGCTTGCAGGAAATCTCGAAGCGTTACGGCATCACCAATGTGAACTTCGGCCACGCCGGCAACGGCAATATCCACGTCAACCTGCTGATTGACCCGGATAATGCCGAGCAGATGAAACAAGCTCAGCCTTGTTTGCAGGAAGTCTTCCGGTTGGTGTTATCGCTTGACGGCACGCTCTCCGGTGAGCACGGCGTGGGCTTGGAAAAACGTCCATTCATGTCGCTGGAATTCAATCGGGTACAGTTGGACATCATGCGACGCATCAAACAGCAGTTTGATCCGAAGGGAATATTGAATCCGGGGAAATTGTTGCCGGATTTGAAAAGTGAGGCGTGAGGCCGGCGGCTGCGCCGCCTGTAAGGAGTGAGGAAGTCCAGCAACCGCTCGCTGGGAATTCCCTCACTCTCCCAAGGGATTGGTGAGGATGACCAATCACCGCCGCTACGCGGTGCACCCCTCATCCCCACCTTCTCCCGCAAGGGGAGAAGGTGCAAGAACGGCAGCATGGGGTAGATTTTGGTGCTGCAAAATCTACATTTCCGCCATCCTTGGCAGTCAATGCCGCCCCGTGTCTAATCAATCATCTTCCGATGCGGCAGCAGCGCCCAGAA
>JBOIBC010000220.1:0-3041 GCA_050739295.1 Gammaproteobacteria bacterium | reverse complement strand
CATTGTAATAACCCTTGGCTTTGCCCAGCGTCTTCTTGTGCTTGGCGCGGCTGGTAACGGAACGTTTAACGCGTGCCATATATTTATCCTCTCCTTATGACCAAGGCAGCATCTGCTTCACGCGGTCGTGGTCTTGAGCGACCACCATGTCACCGCCGCGGAGCTGACGCTTGCGCTTGGAACTTTTCTTGGTGAGGATGTGGCGTTTATGTGAATTGCCACGTTTGTACTTGCCGCTGGCGGTGGCGCGAAAGCGCTTGGCCGCAGCACGGTTGGTCTTCAATTTTGGCATTGCTCTAACTCCAGTGTTACGTTTTAGTGAGTCTGGCCCCGCTTGCGCGGCGTTGTCTTGTGCCAGACGGCGGAACAGCGAACCATTCCACTTTTACATCAGTCTCTTTCGAGACTTATTTTCTCTTTGGCGACAGCACCATTACCATCTGTCGGCCTTCGAGCCTGGGATATTGTTCCACTTGTGCGTGCTCATCGAGGTCGCTCCTGATGCGCTCGATGAGTCCGGAACCCAGTTCCTGGTGAAGCATCTCACGGCCGCGGAAACGTACCGTCACCTTGGCCTTGTCGCCCTCTGACAGGAAACGCGTCAGATTGCGGAGTTTAATCTTGTAGTCGCCCTCGTCCGTGGTGGGACGAAATTTCACTTCTTTGACCTGGATCTGTTTCTGCTTCTTGCGTGCAGTCTGCAGCTTCTTGTTCTGTTCAAAGAGATACTTGCCGTAATCCATCACGCGGCACACCGGCGGTTCCGCCGTGGGTGACACTTCCACGAGATCCACCTCCGCCTCAAGGGCGTACTGAATGGCCTCGCGTGTGTTCATGATGCCGATCTGCTGGTCGTTCGGGCCGATAACCCGAACCTTGGGCGCCGTGATCTCCCCGTTTCGCCGGGCGCGCTTTTCAGAACTGATTAGATGATCCTCCAAAAATAAACCCGAACCCGCCCTGGCACAAACCCATACGGACGGTGTTCAGGCTGATACTCCGCGACGGCTGATCTCGGCGGCGAGTTGCTGGGCGAAGGCCTCGATTCCGAGGCTTCCCAGGTCCTTGCCGTCACGGGTACGAACCGCCACGGAACCTGTTTGCTGCTCCTGGTCGCCCACTATCAGAAGGTAGGGAACGCGTTGGAGCGTGTGTTCGCGAATTTTATAGCCGATCTTCTCATTTCTCAAGTCCGAATCGGCCCGAAGCCCCTGATTTTTCAGGGTTTCAGCCACTTTCCGGGCATAATCGTCCTGCCGGTCGGTAATGGTGAGCACCATCGCCTGTACCGGCGCCAGCCAGGCCGGGAATCGCCCGGCATGGTGTTCGATGAGTATCCCCAGGAAGCGCTCCATGGAGCCCACGATGGCTCGATGCAGCATCACCGGAACATGCTTGGCGCCGTCCTCGCCTACATACTCCGCTCCCAGACGGCCGGGCATGGAAAAATCCACCTGCATCGTGCCGACCTGCCAGGAGCGGCCGATGGAATCCTGCATGTGGTATTCGATCTTGGGCCCGTAGAAGGCACCCTCTCCCGGCAGTTCCTGCCACTCCACTCCGCAGGCTCGCAGAGCCTCGCGCAGGGCGGCTTCGGACTTGTCCCACACCGTATCCGAGCCAATACGTTTGTCCGGACTCGGGCGCAGGGCCAGCTTCAAACCGATATCGCTGAAACCGAAATCGGCATACAACCGCATGGCCTGGCGATGGAATGCGACCACTTCGCTCTCAATCTGATCTTCGGTGCAAAAGATGTGGCCGTCATCTTGCACGAAGCCGCGCACCCGCATCAGGCCGTGCAGCGCGCCGGACGGTTCGTTGCGCGTGCAGGAACCGAATTCGCCGTAACGGATCGGCAGCTCACGGTAACTATGCAGGCCGTGATTATAGGTCAGCACATGCCCGGGGCAATTCATGGGCTTCACTGCATAAGTCCTCTTCTCAGACTCGGTGAAGAACATGTTGTCCTTGTAATTATTCCAGTGGCCGGAGCGTTTCCAGAGTGACACGTCGAGTATCTGCGGGCAGCGTATTTCCTGGTAGCCACTGTCGCGATACACACGGCGCAGATACTGCTCCACGACCTGCCACACAGCCCAGCCCCTGGCGTGCCAGAACACCAGGCCCGGCGCCTCTTCCTGCATGTGAAACAGGTCCAGCTCGCGGCCGAGACGCCGGTGATCACGTTTCTCCGCTTCTTCGATGCGAGTCAGATAAGCCTGCAGAGATCTCTTGTCGGTCCAGGCGGTGCCGTAGATGCGCTGCAGCATTTCATTTCGGGAATCACCGCGCCAATAGGCACCCGCGACCTTTGTCAGCTTGAATGCCTTGAGTTTGCCGGTGGACGGTACATGCGGCCCGCGGCACAGGTCTATGAAATCACCCTGACGATACAAGGAAATTTCCTGATCAGCCGGAATACTGGCGATGATCTCGGCCTTGTATTCCTCGCCCATGTCGCGGAAAAATTTCACCGCCTCATCCCGCGGCATCACACTGCGGCTTACCGGTTGATCCTTGGCGGCCAATTCTTCCATGCGCTTCTCGATGGCGGCGAGATCCTCTTGCGTGAAAGGCCGCTTGTAGGCGAAATCATAATAAAAGCCGTTCTCGATCACCGGACCGATGGTGACCTGCGCTTCGGGGAACAACTGTTTGACCGCTTGTGCCAACAGATGTGCGGTGGAATGGCGGATGACTTCCAGGCCGGATGCATCTTTGTCGGTCACGATGCTGAGCGTGGCATCGCCATGTAGCGAATACGAGGTGTCCACCAGTTTGCCGTCCACTTTGCCGGCCAGTGCCGCCTTGGCAAGACCGGGGCCGATGCTGGCAGCGACCTCGGCTACGGTCACCGGATGATCGAATTGCTTTTGGGAACCGTCGGGTAGGGTGATTGCGGGCATCTTGTGTCTCACAGTGGCGGCCGATACGAGGGGTCGCATGTCGGGTCTATCTTGTAGAAATCCTTCTGAACCGGCAGGCGCGCTTGGACTCTAACCAGCGCAACTGCATTTCATACCGGCTCGAAGTATATA
>JBOIBC010000219.1:0-3049 GCA_050739295.1 Gammaproteobacteria bacterium | reverse complement strand
ATTCCTGGTAATGCTGCTCGATAAGCTTGCGGTCGTGCTCAGCGGCCTGCTGGGCCGCGACGCGTGCTTGCAGGTTTCCCGCCATGTCATCCACGCCGCGGGCGATAGCTCCGATTTCACCACCACAATCCGAAAGTCCGGTGCGTATGGCCCATTCGCTTGTGCCGATGCGTTGCAAAGCCAGCAAGATGGGCCGCACGCGCCGGTTTACAAAGACTGTGGCAAACCACCAGGTACACAGGATGATAAACAGTGCAATCGCTGTAATGGTTGAAAGATCGCGCAACAATGGTAGGAGTGTGATTCGCTTTATGAACCCTTGATCAATGCCGCTGACGATGTAAATTTCATGCCCTGGCACGTCAGTGCTTAGCTGCCGCAGCGTGTAGAGCCGCAGCTTGCCGTCAATTCCGGGCAGCAGGCGATTGGAGGTGCTATCCGGGTTCCGGGCTGCCCTGAACGAGATGCTCTGCGATTGATCACTGCCGACAAACCCCTTCGCCTTTGGGTACTGCATCAGCACTGTCCCATCGTCGTTAAAAATCGTTATCGCGACATAGCGGGACAGATTCGTCTGGTTAGACGGAGGCGCCAGGACCAGGGGTGAAACCGCGGCGTTCAGAGTGCCGATGAAGTTTCCGCGATCATCAAAATGCGGTTCGGAAAAAATCAGCAGCCCAAGGTGAGTGATGGGGTCTTTTGATATGACAGCGGTGGTGAATTTGTGCGTCGCCAGTACGCGCTTGAACCAGCCACGCTCCGAAACATTGATGGCTTGCGCAAAGGGCACTGCGCTGCAGCGTACTTCGCCGTTCAGCGACACTGCGTCCAGATTGACGTAGAGAGGTATTTTGACGCGAAGCGCGGCGAGTGAGTGGTTGCACGCGGCCGCCGGTCCATTGATGGCGGGCAATGCCGCCATGACCGATAACAGGGCATGACTCCTGAAAACCAGGCTCTCGTAGCGCCCCACCACTTCATCGGATGCCAAGCGGCTGACGCCATAGGCATAAGTGGTCGCGCTGTGATATCGCGCGATGGCCGTGTAGGTCACAAGCACGATGGCCGGCAGGGTGCAAATTACCACCAGCAATACGAGGCTTGCACGCAGACTCGCAGGCCAGATGCGTTTCATTAAGATTTTTCCCGCAGCTTTCGCCCTGATTTCGCCCTTAGGTTAGCACCTGTCCGGCTTTGCAATGCAGGCGCCGGGATTCCGGCGGGTTTGGATCGGGGTTCGATCAACCCTTCGCAAAGTACCTGAGGCCGTACCGGGATAGCCCCTAGTGATTTTCCGGTATTACCTAATTGCTTGTTTGAAGGCCATTCGCTATTCTTAATAGTCGCGATAAAGGCAAACCCGCCCAAAGGCGGGGACGCAAAGTCACCGGTCTAAAGGGTGGAACCCCCATGACAGCGGAACCGCCGCACGCAGGGTTGAGATAGGTCCCATGCCCTGTATATTCGGCTACGCTGCTTTCCCACTCCTTCCGATCCGGCTTCAGTGCTTCACGCTCTGCTTGAGGAGGAGTGATGCCGCGATACGTTCGTGCCTGGTTTTATGCCTTGTTGGCTTTCATGCTGATGTTGACTTCAATTGCCGCTTCAGCGAACGGCAGCCGTGGGCAGTTCATGGTATCCGTGACCGTAATCCGGGAATGCCGCGTTGCCCTGCAAAACTTGACCGTTGCCACAAGCTTCCACAGCCACCGTAGCTCTACAATCAAAGGGGCCGTGGCATTAAGCTGCTCCAGAAACACGGACTATGCGGTCAGTTTCAGCTCCGGGGCCGACCCTGTCGGGGCAAGACCGCTTGCCGCCGTAGCTGGTGTGGGCAACGGCACCACCCAGGTCATGCCGGTTTACAGCCGGATGCCCATCCGGCAAGGCACGCCTGACCCAAGCCAGGCTGAAACTCTTGTCATGACGATCACTTATTGAGCCGGCGCTTCATACCGGGCTTTGCCCAACACCAGGCTACTTGTTCGAAAGCGGCGACAGACGCGCGGCGTAGCGGATGAGCGCTGCAGCATTCGGAATTCCCAGACGTTCCATCAGCTCCGCGCGGTGACTCTCGACGGTCTTGACGCTCAGTTCAAGTTCAAATGCGATTTGCTTGACGTTCTTGCCTTCCGAAATCAGATGCAGAATCTGTTTTTGTCTGGGCGTCAGGTGCTGCACCTGGTCGGGTGTGCCGGCGGCATGGCCGACATATTCCTCGATGACTTGCCTGGATACGGCGGCGCTCAGGAACGTACCGCCGCGTATCACGGCTTCAATGGCGAGCCTGAGTTCGTCCGGTGTAGCCTCCTTCAAAACATACGCGGAAGCGCCTGCTGCCAGCGCTTCGTGCACGTATTCCTCGTTCGCATGCATGGACAGAATGATTACCCGGATATCGGCGTGCTGCGCGTGAATCTGCGCGGTAGCCTCAAGGCCGTTCATATCGCTCATGGCCAGGTCCATGATCACGATGTCAGGATGCAGCGTGCCGGCCAGCTCCACGGCTTGCCGGCCGTTGGAGGCTTCAGCCGCCACCTGCACATCGGTCATGCCCTGCAGCAGCTTGTTCAGCCCCGCCCGGAACATGGCGTGATCATCCGCGATTAAAATCCTGGTCATGCGTTTGCCCTTCCAACGCGTACGCTACAGCCCGGCCAGTATAATCTCGATTAAGCAGGGGCGCGGGAAACAGCGGCGTTCAAAATGTCACGGTAGCGACGATGCTGTCGGTATAGCTCCCCTGAGCAATGTTTTCCAGTGCCGGGATCTGGCCGTACACGTTGACACGCACGCTGTTGTTTTTGAATCTCTTGCTGACGGTCTGCGTGCCACCCGTGCCATCACCAAAAATGATGGTACGCGCCGGATTGGTGTACAGGTTGTAATCCAGATGGTCAGTGGTTGTGCCGCTGATCATGTAGCGGGGGTTATAGGAACCGCTCTGGCCGGTGCTGAGCGCGACCGTCAACGTACCGTTGCCATTGCAGGTAACGGTAATGCGCCCGGTACGGTTGCGCGGCCCAGCAGCAAACGGATTGTAGTTGCC
>JBOIBC010000218.1:0-3086 GCA_050739295.1 Gammaproteobacteria bacterium | reverse complement strand
ACCTTCTCGAATAGTGATTTTTGACCCTTGTGTTGCAAACGCGGCCTGCGCGTACGTCACCATCCCGTATGGTGCTGGTTGATGGTATTTAATCTGGGTGACCAACCTGCTTCAGCCCTGAGCCGATTGTCAGTCTGTGCAAGCTCATGCATGAGTGCCGCGCGTACTTCTTCGGGTAATGACTCTCGCAAGTTTGAGAACAGCGCCATGTCTTCCCGCTGATGGTGATGTTCCACCACGTGCTTCAGGGTTTTCTCCTCATCCAGCAAGGCGATAAGTGCCGTGGAGCTTACGCCACGCCGGCGCGCGACCGCCAGCCGGGTACTCGTCTTTTGCAGCAATTCCTCAAGACGCCGGTGCTCCGCGATATAGACATGCGCCTGCCATTGACCGGGGGCTTTTTCATCGGCGCAATACGGCAGCAGGTAGCGCTCCTCCAATCCGATGTGGTATTGCAAACGCTTCCGATAATGATCCAGCAAACGCGCAGCACGCGCCCAGGCGCGCGTCACCAGTGCCTCCTGATGGCGCGCGAATAAGTGTGTGAGTTCTTTATGCTCATTTGACAACGCGGTAATCGGATCAATACTCAACATAACCACCCTCAAAATCCGTGTGTACCCGCAACGCCGCCGGCTACGATTATCAATGCGATCACCAGAAGGACCAGATGCACCCGGTGCATACGCTGCCATGCGGCTACCTCGTCACCGCCATGCCGCATGATCCGTTTGAGCAAGCCAGTGGGTCCGAGCACAAACAGCAGAAACACGAAGAACAGCCAGTAGAGCACCATGGCATCGAGCCACCAGAACCCTGCCTGTAAAAACCAGGCCCACAGGTTCAGCCTGATCAGCATGTAGAGACCTGACAAGCCCACCAGCACCACCGCAATGCGTGCCTGTGGCTCGAAACGGCTTTCGATGGCCTGAAACGCCGCGCGTGCATCGCCGAGTTGCGCTTTACGCAAAGATGGCAGAAACACCGCGGTTGCAAACGCCAAGCCGCCGATCCACCACACGACGGAAAGCACATGAACGACAACGGCAACTGCGATATCCGGCATTTCAGTCCTCCTGATGGTCGGACTATGACTCGAAGCCGGATGGAGTAGCATTGATCTGCGTCAAGCGTCTCTGTTACGTGGTATTCAACCGGGCTCTGGAGCCTGAGGGCAGCGCCTGGAGGGATGCTGCCAAATCATTCCCGGGCTAGACTCCGGCAATGGCTGCCCTCGCGTAAAACGACTTTTCGCACAGTCATGAACAATCAGATGTTATCAGCTACTGCCTCAGCACCTGCCTGCGTAGGTAACGTCGCCGTCGGATTCGATTTTCTGGGTCACACCATCATCGGTCCCTGCGATCGGGCGACGGTGCGCCGCATCACCGATCCGGTAGTACGAATCTCATCAATACGTGGAGTGACTCGTGATATCCCGTTGACTGCTGAACACAACACGGCTGGAGCCGCCTTGATTTCGCTGCGCCAAGCCCTGGGTTTGCACTTCGGGTTCGAACTCGAGCTGGATAAAGGTATTCCACTCGCTTCCGGTATGGGCGGCTCGGCCGCCTCCTGTGTCGCCGCTCTGGTCGCCGCCAATGCATTGCTGGTCACGCCGATAGCGCTGGAAACGCTGTATCAATGCGCTCTCGATGGCGAATCGCTGGCGAGTGGCGCGCGCAATGGCGACAATGTCGGCCCCATGCTTTACGGCGGTCTCGTTATAGCCGGTCCGAAACACGTGGTATCGGTACCCGTGCCTCCAGGTTTGCATTGTGTGCTGGTACACCCTGACGTCCAGCTGAAAACACTGCAAGCACGCCGCGTGCTCAGTACACCTTATATCCTGGTCGACATCGTGCAGCAAACACACAATCTGGCATTGGTATTGAGTGGCTGTTTCAGCAGTGACCTGGGTCTGATTCGCGCAGGACTGTCGGACCACCTTATAGAGCCGCGGCGGGCAGCTCTGATACCGGGATTTCCGAATGTGAAACAGACTGCATTGGACTGCCAGGCGCTAGGCGCGGGGATTTCCGGCGCGGGTCCCAGCGTATTCGCATGGTTCGCAGATGAGTCAGTGGCGCGACAGGCAGCGGAGAAGATGCAACTGGCGTTTGCCCATCGTGGCATCACCAGTGATGCCTGGGTGTCACCGGTTGCAGGGCCATCCGCACGCCTCATTGGCCATGCGCAATGAGCATGTCCAAAGGCAATCCTTCAGGCTGAAAGGACGTGATCCGTGAGGATGATCCACCGATATCTCACATTAACTGGCGGTGGTGTGGTACTCAAGCACGACCGTTTATTACAGGAATCTTGCCGGTGATGCGCTGGTATTTCGCCAACAGTTCCTCGCGACTTTCCTCGTGGTCTTCATCCAGCGGTATGCAGTCCACCGGACAGACTTGCCGACATTGCGGCGTGTCGTAATGCCCGACACATTCGGTACAGAGATTGGGATCAATCTCGTAGATTTCAGGGCCCTGGGAAATCGCGTGGTTCGGGCATTCCGGCTCGCACACGTCGCAGTTGATGCAGGCATCGGTGATCTTGAGCGCCATTCGGGTTCCGCTGGTGAATCGGCGCGACTATTTTAATGCTTCTCGAGCTTGCGCAGCTCCGCCATCACCGCCGGATGCACGAACTGCGCCACGTCGCCGCCGAGTGCGGCAATCTCGCGCACCAGGCTGGAGGAGATGAACGTGAATTGCTCCGCCGGTGACATGAAGATGGTCTCCACGTCCGGGCCGAGGTGCCGGTTCATGGCGGCCAACTGGAATTCGAACTCGAAATCCGACACCGCACGCAAGCCGCGCAGGATCGCCCTGGTGCCCTGCTTCTGCGCGAATGCCACGGTGAGTTCCGCGAAACCGCAGACCTCCACATTCTTGATGTCCTGCAAGGCCGCGCGCGCCAGTTCCACGCGCTTGTCCAGGGAAAACTCCGGCGTCTTGCCGGGGTTGGCGGCAATGGCTACCACCACCCGGTCGAACAGTCGCGCGGCGCGGCGCACGATGTCGGCATGGCCGTTGGTGATGGGATCGAAAGTGCCGGGATAGAGAATGCTGACGGGCATGGAC
>JBOIBC010000217.1:0-3121 GCA_050739295.1 Gammaproteobacteria bacterium | reverse complement strand
CCAGTGATTTGGTGACATCCTTGAGCGGCGCAAAACCCCCCGCCATATCGCCGTACAAAGTGGCATAACCCACCGCAAGTTCGCTTTTGTTACCGGTGGTGAGCAGCAATCGGCCGGTGCGGTTGGAAAGCGCCATGAGCAAGACACCGCGGCAGCGCGCCTGGATGTTCTGTTCCGTGATACCGGCCACGTCTTGCTTGAGGGCGGGCTTGAGCGATTGCAGAAATGCTTCAAAGGCCGGTTCGATGGAAATGCTGTCGTAATCCACACCGAGTATTTTCGCCTGCCGTTCGGCCTCTTCCACACTCAGTTTCGAAGTGTAGCGGGACGGCATCATCAATGCGCTGACATTCTCTTTCCCCAGCGCATCAACGGCGATGACAAGCGTCAGCGCCGAATCAATGCCGCCGGACAAACCCACCAACGCGCCTTTGAACTCGTTTTTGCCGGCATAGTCACGCACGCCCAGAACGATGGCGCGATACACGCTCTCTTCTTCGCTGCGGTCGGAATGCACGCTGCCAGACATGGCTTCGATGCGCTCACCTTTCACGGTGAAATCCGCCTGATACAGCCCTGTCTCGAAACTGGGCGCACGCACCGCCACGCGACCGTCCGCGTTCATGACGAGTGAGCCGCCGTCGAACACCAGTTCGTCCTGGCCGCCGACAAGATTCACATACACCAGAGGTACGCCGACGTCCGCTGCGCGGCGGCGCAGTTCCTGCTCGCGCTGCGACTGTTTACCCATCTCGAACGGCGAAGCATTGGGGATCAGCAATAGTTGCGCGTCAGCTATCACCGCCCTGCCAGGCGGCCCCGCATGCCAGATATCCTCACACACGTTGATCCCCAGGTTTATGCCGGCGAT
The DNA here is from genome assembly GCA_050739295.1 of Gammaproteobacteria bacterium. GTDB lineage: Bacteria > Pseudomonadota > Gammaproteobacteria > Natronospirales > REEB76 > REEB76. The sequence continues at coordinate 2,250 of JBOIBC010000217.1, read as the reverse complement.
GTCCACCAAAGCCGCAACATTACCCGGCGTGAAGTAGCGTTTCTCGTCGAACACGCTGTAGTTCGGCAGCTCCTGCTTGCGATACGTGGCACGCAGCGCGCCGCCGCCAATCACGCTGGCAGCGTTGTAGATCATGCCTTCCTCGTACAACGGATAACCCACCAGCACGTCAATGCCGCGGATTTCATGTATGAGACGCTGCACGCCTTCTTCCACTTCACGGCGCAAACCGGAATGAAACAGCAAATCTTCCGGGGGATAGCCGGTGAGCGTAAGTTCAGGAAATACCACAAGCTGCGCATGGAATTCATCGCGGCTGCGTGCCGCCGCCGCGATGACTTGCTCCACATTGCCCGGCACGTCTCCCACCAGGAGATTGAGCTGGGCCATCACAATGCGAAAAGTGGCACTCATCTTGATATTGTCTCATAAGAAAAATCCCCGCCATTAGCGGGGATGTTTGAATCGCGTTTCATGCCATTGTTTCAACGACGCGCACGACTCTTTTTCTTTGATGCTGGTTTGCGCCCGGACTTGGGCGGTTTGGCATGGCGGCGCGCCTTCGCGGCCGGTTTGCGCTTAGCGTTGCCGCGCTTGCCCTTGAGCAGTTTTGCCATGGCGCTGCCGAGTTCCGCCGGTGAATGCACGGTTTTCACGCCCGCCGCTTCCAGCGCCTCGAACTTGGCCTGCGCAGTGCCCTTGCCGCCCGACACGATGGCGCCGGCATGACCCATGCGCTTGCCGGCCGGCGCGGTGACGCCGGCGATATAAGCCACCACCGGCTTCCTCACGTTTTTCCGGATGTACTCGGCCGCGGCTTCCTCGTCGGAACCGCCGATCTCGCCCACCATGAGGATGCCCTCGGTCTGCGGGTCCGCGTTGAAGCGCGCGATCACGTCAATGAAGCTCATGCCGTGCACCGGGTCGCCGCCGATGCCCACGCAGGTGGATTGGCCCAGTCCCAGGTTGGTGGTTTGAAACACCGCTTCGTAGGTGAGCGTGCCGGAGCGCGACACGATGCCCACGCGGCCCTTTTTGTGGATGTGGCCGGGCATGATGCCGATCTTGCACTCGCCCGGGGTGATGATGCCGGGACAGTTGGGGCCGATGAGCACGCAATCCTGGTCGCGGATTGCAGCTTTCACGCGCACCATGTCGGTGACCGGAATGCCCTCGGTGATGCACACGATGATCTTGATGCCGGCGTCGGCAGCTTCCAGGATCGCGTCGGCCGCATACGGTGCCGGTACGTAGATCATGCTGGCCTGCGCGCCGGTTTTTTTCACTGCGTCCAGTACGGTATTGAACACCGGCAGATTCAGGTGCTTCTCGCCACCGCGGCCGGGCGTCACGCCGCCCACCAGTTTGGTGCCATAGGCGATTGCCTGTTCGCTGTGAAATGTACCCTGCTTACCAGTGAAGCCTTGGCAGATCACCTTGGTGCTTTTATTAACCAGAATACTCATTTTTTATTCCTCTGAATTCTTTACCGTGGTAGGAGCGGCCGTCCCGGCCCCGACAAGGACTTATCCCATTTTCCGTCATTCCGGCGAAAGCCGGAATCCAGTCTTGATAATGAGCCGCCTTGATGTACATGGATGTACGAATGCTGCGGGAGGCATGGATGCCGAGAGCAGCCGGTCGCAACTGTTTAAGATTGCAATTGGTGCCCGGCCGTGCCGCAAGCGGCACAGCGTTCGCCGGCGCGAAACTGTGCTTCGCGTTTCTCCGGCTCACCCGCCCCGCGGTCAGGTTACTTTTCTTTGACGCAAAGAAAAGTAACCAAAAGAAACATTCAAGAGCGTCAATGAACGTTAATGTCATTCTTAGCTCCACACGCTGCATTGGTGAGCGTATTTCTTGATGTTTTTTCAGCCCTGCCAGTCAAACAGGTTTCTGGGAAATCAAGCCCATTCAGATTCTGTTGCGCTGCGGGCAGTCGCCGTTTCGTCATTCCAGCGCGACCGGCGGTACCCGATCACTTCCGGTTATCACTGCCCATAATTTAAATTGTAGGAGCGCCCGTCTCGGGCGCGATGCTTATGGAATCGCGGTGGAGACCACCGCTCCTACAATTTCGCCGCTCCCACAAAATCATTTTATGGACGCCACGACTTTCTTTGCCGCGTCGGTAAGATCGTTGGCCGGAGTTATTGCGAGGCCACTCTTGGCGAGCAGCGCCTTGCCCTGCTCCACATTGGTGCCTTCGAGCCGCACCACCACCGGCACGCGCACACCCACACCCTTGAC
>JBOIBC010000216.1:0-3132 GCA_050739295.1 Gammaproteobacteria bacterium | reverse complement strand
GTGCCGGTACAGGCGCGTCATGGCATCCACAACTTTCTCAACAACCTGGGTGAGCCGGTCACGATCGTCAACGACCTGCTGCAGGGCCAGTTTCGCTCCACCCTCAAGGACACCACACGCTTCCTGGTCAACAGCACCGTCGGACTGCTGGGCTGGTTTGATGTGGCCAGACACCTGAGTCTGCCTGATCATGACGCGGATCTGGGGGAAACTCTGGCCCATTGGCGCGTTCCCTCAGGCCCTTATCTGGTCATCCCATTCCTGGGTCCGAGCACCGTGCGCGATGCTGCTGCCATTTACCCGGATTACTACGCGAATCCCATCAAGAACAACATGCAGGTGCGTTACCGCAACGCCGACACGCTCGTGAATGCCGTGGATACGCGCGCCGGCCTGCTGGGCCTGGACAGCACCCTGGATCAGGCTTTTGACCCTTATACTTTCATGCGTGATGCCTACATCCAGCATCGTCGCTACACAATCTATTATGGCAATCCGCCCATGCAATATCCGGATTATCAGGATGAACCACCAGATGATTCCGATGACAGCAGCGCGCCTGCCACCACCACGGCCGCACCCACCCCTATTAGTGCAAGCCCACCGGCTACGGTCGGCACGCACGCAACACCCACTCCAGTTGCGGCCTCTGCGCAACCAGCTGCCAAAATACCACCGCTGGATAACAAAAACGGCGGGTAAATACCCGCCGCTTTTTCGTCCTCATGGCTTGAATAGGTTATGACGCCAAGGGCAGCAGCTTGTCCACGTCGCTGATACGCGCGAGAGCCATGGCCTGTTTGGGCACGTGGCTGAAACTGAGCTTGCATTTACCGTGCTGCGCGCGGCTGACCCATTCGATCAGCAATGCCAGGCCGGCACTATCGGTGGCAGTTACGCCGGACAAATCCAGTTGAATGGCCTGGTATTCCGCAAACAGGCGTTGACTGGTTGTCAATGCTTCAGCGACGGACTCAAAATCGAGACGGCCATCCAGACGGAAGCGGCCCGCGCCGATATCCTCAAATACCACCTTTTCGGCCATCAGGAATCGCTACTCTTTGCTTTCGGTGCCGCATCGGCATCGGTATTCAGCCGTTTGATGAGCTCATCAATGCCTTTCTGCTGGATCTCGGGCCCGAACTGATTACGATAATTCATGACGTAGGAGATGCCCTCGATACTCACGTCAAAAGCCTTCCAGCCGTCCTTGGTACGTCTCATAACGTAGTCCACCTGCACCGGCGGCGCGTTTGCTCGCAACACCTTGGTGCGTATCGTGGTGTAATTATCGTTGCCACCGTGATGCCAAGGCTCGACCTGGAGATTGCGCTCGGAATAATTGCCGTTCAGCAAACCATCTGCATAGCTGTGCACCAGGTATTTGTAGAACGCATCCTCGAAGGCCTTGCGCTGCTCCGGCGTGGCCGAGCGCCAGTACGGACCCAACACCAGCCGCGAGGCATAATCGAAATCAAAATGCGGCAACAGAATCTTGCCAATGATCCCATACAGTTCCTGCGGGTGCTGTTTCAATTCATCATGCTTACTGTTGACGGCGGCAAACATCTGTGTGGCCGTCTGTTTAATCACTTGGTCCGGTGGTTGGATGGCAGTCGGAGTACCCGCCAGCACCGGCAGACTCAGAAACAACATCACGGCTGCAATAAACAAACTCTTGGTACGCATCACTTGCTCCCTGAAGACGCCTTGTTGAACAGGAACTGGCCAATCAGGTTTTCCAGGATGATGGCCGATTGGGTAAATTGTATTTTACTGCCGTTCTTGAGAAAGGTCTCGGAGCCACCAAGTGTCAAACCGACATACTGTTCCCCAAGAAGCCCGGAAGTAAGGATACTGGCGCTGGAGTCATCGGGGATCTTGTTGTATTTACCGCTGATCCGCAGGGTCACCACGGCGTTGAAGGTCTGTGGATCCAGGCTGATGGCGGTGACGCTGCCCACGGCCACGCCCGCCATAGTCACCGGCGCACGTACCTTGAGCCCACCCACATTCGTGAAGCTGGCAGTGACAGTGTAACCACCTGTCTCGCCGTACGACCCGATATTGGTGGTTTGTGTTGCCAGAAAAAACAACGCACAGAAGCCCAAGATGATGAACAGGCCTGTGCTGATTTCAATCGTGCGTGTCTGACGCATGGATCATACTCCGTGAAACATTAAAGCTGTGAGAAGATAGTCCAATACCAATACCGCCAGTGCGCTGTGGACCACCGTGCGCGTGGTGGCACGGCTGACGCCTTCTGCAGTGGGATGGGAATAATAACCTTCATATACCGCCAGCAAACTGCAGGCGCCACCAAATATGATGCTCTTGATAAGACCACCGACCACGTCGTCCCACAAATCCACATTGGTGCGCATTTGCGACCAGAATGCACCAGGGTCCACGCCCATGAGCGTGACACCAATGAGATAGCCGCCTAGCAGCCCCACTGCGCTGAAAATCATGGTCAGCAGCGGCACCGAGATGGCGCCGGCGAGAAACCGCGGCACCACGATGCGGCGCACCGGGTCGACCGCCATCATTTCCATGCCGGCGATTTGCTCGGTGGCGCGCATCAAACCGATCTCAGAGGTCAACGCGGTACCCGCACGGCCGGCGAACAGCAGTGCCGTCACCACCGGCCCAAGTTCGCGCAACAATGACAATGCAACCAAAGTACCCAGCGCGGTGGTAGCCGCGAATTTCGATAGGGTGTTGTAACCCTGCAGACCCATCACCATGCCCACAAACAGGCCCGATACCATGATGAGCACCAGCGACATGGCGCCCACGGAATAAATCTGCTGCCAGATGATCCGCCAACGCAGCAGCGCGGCCGGCGTGCAGCGCAGCAGACGAAACAGAAACAGCCAGCACGCACCCAAACCCTGCAGGAAGTCCAGCAGGATGTAATACAGTTCCCGCAACAACTTCATCCGCTGTGCTCCTCACCAAATAATTGCTTGGCATAATCCGGCGCCGGGTAGTGAAACGGCACCGGCCCATCCGCCAGGCCTTTCATGAACTGCCGTACCCAGGCCGACTTGTTGTACTCCAGTTCCGCCGGCGTTCCATAAGCCACTACCTTGCCGTTTGAAATCAGATAACTCTGATCCGACACTGCAT
>JBOIBC010000215.1:0-3138 GCA_050739295.1 Gammaproteobacteria bacterium | reverse complement strand
CTCTCACGCAGGCGGCGTAAACGCACGGGTTGGGAGTCCGCAAAGAACAATCGCTGGTGTGCCGCCAGGGCCTGCTCCACTTCCAGATTGGTCGGCATGTGCAGGCTGCGGACATCAAAGCCCCGCCGTGCCGCGGCCTTGCGCTTGGCAACGTGAAAATCGCGTACACCTTCTTCAGCCATGATGCGGGCAGCTTCCTGCGCCAATAAACGCCGCGAATCATCCATGCGTGGCAAAGTGCGACGTGTCATGGGCCTTGTGTCTGAATTATTACTTCAAAAAAGCTTAGCACAGCATCAGAAAATGTCCGTTCCGTTCGCCTGCTTTTTGACCGGCGCTTTGGACGGCAAATGCCCCGCCAAGAAGAACTCGAAAATGGACCCTGGATCATTGGCACTTACCAGTAAGCCGGTCTTGGGATCAATGCGCGCCTGCACGATGCCGGGTGGTTCCAGGAAGGGTGCTTGTGGAACACCTTGCAAGGCTGGTCCCATGAAATCCATCCAAATGGGCAGTGCCGCCTTGGCGCCCTGCTCACCCTCCCCCAAGGACTGCGAGGGCTGGTCGTTGCCTACCCACACCACCGCCACGATGTCATTGTTGTAACCATCGAACCAGGCATTGGACCAATCATTGGTGGTGCCGGTCTTGCCGGCCAGATCGGAACGATCCAAGGCCTGTGCCGCGGCCCCGGTCCCCCCCTTGATCACCGACTGCAACATGCTGTTCATGAGCCACGCATTCTGCGGCGTGATGGCCTGTGGCGCGAACTGCGGCATGACCGGTGTCGGTGCGGCGGTTGTGGCCGAGGTCGTCGCAGCGGGTGCCGATATGTGTGTGGCATTGACGATAACTACGCCGCAGGAATCACAGGCTACTTGCGGATTAGCATCTGACAATACATGGCCGGAACTGTCGACGACACGCTGGATGAAATACGGAGTGACGCGGAAACCATGATTGGCGAACACGGCGTAACCGCGCGCCATTTCAAGTGGCGTGAGGCTGGCACTGCCGAGCGCCAAGGTTAGATTATCAGGCAATTCCGAGACATCGAATCCGAATTTCTGCGCGTAATTGATGGCATTGCTGACGCCGATGCTCTGCAACACGCGGATGGACACCAGATTGAGCGAGTGCGCCAGTGCCACCCTCAAACGCGTGGGTCCACCGAATTCGGGTTCGTAGTTTCCCGGTCGCCAGATGTTGGCGAGGGCCGGATCCTGCACCACAACCGGTGAATCATTCACCACGCTCGCGGTCGTGAATCCATCCTCCAATGCTGCGGAATAATAGAACGGCTTGAAGGACGAGCCGGGCTGGCGGTGTGCCTGCACGGCGCGATTGAATTTGCTCTGGTTGAAATCAAACCCGCCCACCAGCGCGGCGATGGCGCCATCAAAGGGATCAATGCACACCAGCGCGCCCTGGACGGTGGGTACCTGCGACAGGGACCAACTTCCGTCCGTGTTGTGATCCAGATACACGATATCGCCGCGCTTGAGAATATCCGTGGCGGTTCTGGGGGCAGTGCCTGTTGCATTGGGATTGATAAAACGCCGTGCCCACTTGAGCCCGTTCCAGTTGACCGTGACCAGACCGGCGCCGTCGGCATAAAACTGCGCGCTCTGATTCTCGATCTTCATCGCCAGGGCCGGATACAGGCCACCCACATGGTCGCGTCCCGCCACCTGTTGCGCCCAGTCCGACTGACTGCTGCCAGCGGGTATGTCCACGTGTGCCACCGGACCCCGCCAGCCGTGCCGTTGGTCATAATCCAGCAGTCCAGTCCGCACGGCATTTACTGCCAAAGGCTGAAGGCGGCTGTCCAGTGTGGTAACCACGGAATAACCGGCGGTATACGCGTCATCACCGTACTTGCTCACCATATAGTCCCGCACCATCTCGGCGAGATACGGGGCGCTCACAGCCGCAGCGGGCTCGTGATAGGAAGCCGTCATGGGCGCGGCGATGGCTTGTTTGTACTGATCCTGGGTGATGTAGCCGTCTGCCAGCATGCGGCCGAGCACATAGCCACGTCGCGTCAAGGCCCGTTGCGGATTGATCAGAGGATTATCGGTGGAAGGGGCCTTCGGCAGCCCGGCGATCATGGCAAGCTGGGGCAACGTCAGATGGTTTACGTCTGTACCGTAATACGCCTCCGCCGCCGCTCCCACGCCATAGGCGCGGTTGCCGAGGTAAATCTTGTTGAGATATAAATCCAGAATATCTTCTTTGCTGAGTTCCCGCTCGATTTTGAGGGCCAGGAATACCTCCTTGAGCTTGCGGGTATAGGTCTTTTCACGCGTCAGAAAGAAATTGCGCGCCACCTGCATGGTGATGGTGCCGCCGCCCTCGGTCTTCTGGCCGGTAAGCGCCAGATGGATGGCGGCTCGCAGCAGACCCCGAACACTCACGCCGGGGTGATCCCAGTAATGCTCGTCTTCAGCGGCGATAAAGGCATCTATCACCGGCTTGGGAATCTGGGCATAGGCCAAGGGGATGCGGCGTTTCTCGCCAAAGGATGCCAGCAGCTGGCCGTCCCGGGTATAGACCCGAAGTGGTACCTGTAAATGGATGTCCTTGAGAACCGCCACCGAGGGCAGGCTGGGTGCGACCACTAAATATGCCACCACAAGGGTCAAGACCCCCAACCCAAAGAGGCCGGCCATGACTCCAATCACAACATATAGTGTTTTGAGCGAACGACGCATGATTTACCTGCCTGAAAAAGTGACAAAATCTGTCACAAATGGCCTGTGCATAAGAGTAAAAACTATATTTGATTTAATCGTTTGTTGATATATATTGAAGCTGTAGGTTAAGACATGGGGCCGGCCCTCGGCCGGAAACCGAAGGTTAACGGAAGGACTCGATAACGTGTTAGACGGGCTGTTCAAGCGTGCGTCAAAGCCCCTCGTGGGAATTGATATAAGCACTTCCTCGGTAAAGCTGATTGAGCTTTCCAAAACCGGCAACACCTACAAGGTGGAAAGCTTCGCGGCCGAAGCAATGCCGTTCAATGCTATCACCGACAAGGTCATCATGGACCTGGATGCGGTCGGTGATGCGGTGCGCAAGGTGGTCAAACGCGCCGGCCCGCACACCAAACGTGCGGCGGTGGCTGTCGGCGGTCAG
>JBOIBC010000214.1:0-3143 GCA_050739295.1 Gammaproteobacteria bacterium | reverse complement strand
TGAAACCTTGCGCCATATAAATTCAGACGCTTTGGGTGCGCGGCTCACGGGCGGTGTGTTGCTGCACGGTGCGTTCTTCCTGGGCTCACGCTGGTTCTATGAGCAACTGCGCGCCATGCCGAAGGCTGAGCGCAGTCTGTTCGACATGACCGCGGTTTCCAAAGTGAATGAAATCTTCAGCGACGTGAAACTGGAACAACGCCAGCACCGGCATGCACGTTTCATCAACATCTGCATGAAGATGACACTTCTGGGCGCGGTCGTCTCGGACCAATTGGAAAACGGCCAGGTGGTAAGCGGCGTGGGTGGACAATACAACTTCGTGGCCATGGCACATGCGCTGAAAGAAGGCCGTTCGCTGCTGCTGCTCAAGAGCACCCGCCGCGAACACGGCAAGCTGATTTCAAATATCGTCTGGGAATACGGTCACTGCACCATCCCGCGCCACCTGCGGGACATCGTGATCACCGAATACGGTATCGCCGATCTGCGCGGCAAACAGGACTGGGAAGTGATCGCCGCGCTGCTCAACATTACCGATTCGCGTTTCCAGAATGAACTGCTGCAACGGGCAAAAAGCGCTGGCAAAATCCCCGTGGATTACCGGATTCCCGAACTGTTCCGTGAAAACACGCCAGAAAAACTGTTGGCTGACCTGAGACCCTTCCGGCAAGCCAGTCTGTTTCCGGAATTCCCCTTCGGCAGCGACTTCACACCTGAGGAATTGGTGCTGGGCAAGGCGCTCATGGGCCTCAAACAGCGCACCTCCAACTGGCCGGGACGGCTGGCAACCCTCGCGAATACCTTATTCGCTCGTGCTTCGACAGCTCGGTACGCTCCTTATCTGAAGCGTATGAATCTGGAGACTCCTGCCTCACTCCGCGAACGTTTTACCGCAAAACTGGTGGCCGCCGCGCTCAAAAGGTCTTCGCTCAAGTGACCTCACCATTTTATTGCGCATTGCATGCACGGATAATCCGTGACACTGTTTCCAACCCATTGCTTCATATGGAGTCAGCCATGACGTTTCCAAAATCGCTTACCCGTGCGTACATTTTAATACCATCCGCAGCAGCCCTCGCACTCCTCGTGCTGGCTTTCATCCAGCCGGCGTTCGCTTCAAACACACCAGCAGTGACGGCAACCGGCATTCCGCTCGATGCACCATGGAAAGTCAAGATTTACGAACTCGCACACTCGAGCTTCCTGCATCCGGCCTGGGGCTGGCAGCATTCCGAACGCGATTACCTGCTGGCGTTGCAACTGGCAAAGGATGACGGACTGCATGTGGACAAGGATGCGCTGTTCGCTGCGGCTTTCCTGCACGACATGGCGGCGTTCCGTCCCTGCGTCAACAAGAAGATGGAGCACGGGGAGTGCGCGGCAGAACAAGCCGAGGAGATGCTGCGTGACACCGGCTTCCCCATGCAGAAACTCGCCACCGTCCAGGCGGCGGAGCGCGGCCACATGTACTACAGCAATCCCGGCAGCGATCCAACGGCCATCGTGCTGCACGATGCCGATTCCCTGGATTTCCTCGGCGATATCGGCGCGGCGCGCATCATCGCGCTGACCGGCGCAAAAGCACCGAGTTTCGCCCCTGCGGTCAAGACACTGCGCGGCTTCCTGAAAGAAATCCCGCCGCGGCTCATCACCAAATCTGCAAAACGCATCGGCAAACAACGCACGGCGGAGTTGAATGCCTTCCTCGGCAGGCTCCAGGCAGAGACCTTCGATGGCCGCGCCATGTAAGTCCTAACGAGCCTGGCTTGGATAATATGTTCGTCCGTGGATGTCATCTATAAAAAGTGACGTTCGTCACTTGCCGGGCTATGCATTTGCACCTATTGTATGGGTAACAAAGATACGCGAGATCACGATGGAAGCTCCAGAATCAAGACATGTTTACTACCGACATTGCAGTGGTCTGACGACTGCCTTGGTCGTCATCGCCATCGGCATATTGTTTCTGCTGTATAACCTGGGCGTCGGCCTGCCGTTCATGGCATACCATAACTGGTGGGCCTTGTTCATCTTGATTGGCGCTATCGGCCCGCTTTCGTACGCCGTGCAGCGTTATCGTAACCAGGGAAAGATGGATGGCGGAGTGCTGCATTCCCTGGTGTCCGCCGCCGCCATTGTCACCGTCGCACTGTTTTTCCTGCTGGAACTCGACTGGCAAACATGGTGGCCGCTGTTCATCGTCTATGGCGGATTGTGGATGCTGGCGAATCACTGGCTGCGCAATCCCGGAATATCCTCGTCTTGAATATTCACAAGACCACGGCGGTTCAGTAAACCTCGAACCGCTTGGGGATTTCAATGCCCCGGATTACCGCCAGCGGCGCAAGAAAGACCTACTGCAAGGTTATATGTCTGTCGCTCTGCTAATTCGCAGCCGCGTGGTTCTCATTGATCAGGTACGCAAACAGCTTGGTCTCGTGTACCTGGCCGGGCAGCACCAGCGTCTGTTGGTAGCCGAAGCCGATACCCTCCAGCAGCTTGATGGAACGCCGGTTGTCCGGTGAAGTGATGGCCACAATGCGTTTCAGGCCGAGGGTATTTCTGGCGTACCCCAGTACTGCAGCAGCGGATTCCTGCGCATAACCCCGGCCCCGGTAATGGGCCAGCAACGCGAAACCCAGGTCCACATCCTGCAGGGCATCCCGTTTCAGCAGCCCGCACATGCCGATGCGGATGCCGGTTTTCAGGGCCACCAGATACAGGCCAAACCCCAGCCGCGCATACATGTTTAACGGGCCGGTGCGGATGTAGTTGCGAGCGTCCTCCAGGCAGTGCACATGCTTGTCGCCGATATATTGAAGCCAGGCCGGATCGTTCGCCAGCTCCTGAATGAAGGGCGCGTCTTCCAGCACCAGCCGGCGCAGCACCAGACGCGGTGTCTCGAGGATTTTCATGGACGGATTGTAGCTGTATGCAGGGAGATTAAGACTGACCAGCAAGGCACCTAGCGCAGCTGGCTATCCTTGCTGCCACGGCGATTGTAAAGACTGTGACTTTTTACTTCTCTGTCAGCTTCATCCTGGCAACGGATACACAGCCGAACACCTTTGATCGCCTCGCGCCGCGCCTGTGGAATTTCCTGGCCGCATTCCGCGCAGTATTTCAGACTCTCTCCGTCC
>JBOIBC010000213.1:0-3143 GCA_050739295.1 Gammaproteobacteria bacterium | reverse complement strand
CTGTTCCATACCTTCCGATGTCGCCAGAACAATCAGATCCATGACCCAGGATTGCAGCAGTCGCAGCACCAGCGGCAACGGTTCATGGCTGGTTTCGGCGGCGGCGGTCAAGGGATTTTTTCGGCTGCTTCGCAATTCCACCAGCATTTGATAAAACCGCAGCCTTTCCCGGACCAGGCCGTTTTGCGCCAGTTGCATCGCCATCAACGGACCGCCGCCGGCGATTCCCAGCAGCGCCGGCCAGTCGTTGCGGGCTTCCAGGTTGTTGAGCCACTGCGTTGCCGTATCCGCCACGGGTGCGGCGATGCGCATGACCTGGCAACGGCTGTGGACGGTCGCGGGCAGCCGCGTCGGCCGGGCGGTGACCAGTATCAACAGGGTTTCTGCGGACGGTTCTTCAAGTGTCTTGAGCAAGCTGTTGGCAGCATTGGTATTCATGGCGTCCGCAGGCGACAGCACAGCGATTTTCCGCCCGTTGTGCTGGCTGGTGAGCGCAAGCGTCTGAGCCAGTTCGCGTATCTGGTCTACCAGGATTCCGGTCTTGTCCTCTGGAATCGTCACATAGTGGTAATCCGGATGTGCGCCGACGCGGAACTGATGACAGGATGCGCACTGACCGCAAGCGCGCCCGCTTTCCGGATGCCGGCACAAGGCCAGCGCCGCAAATGCCTGCGCAAACAATTCCTTGCCCGTGCCAGCCGGGCCGGTAATCATCAGGGCATGGGGCAATTTTCCACTTGTCATCCACGCGCCTGTACGCTGCCAGATTTCCTTCTGCCAGGGCAGCGGGACTGCTTGAATGCCAGGCACAGCGCTCATAGCCATCGAGCGAGCCGGGTTTTCAGTGTCGCGGCGATGTGTTGCTGCACTTCATGCATGGTGCCATCGGCCCTTATCACTTTGATACGGTGCGGTTCACCACGCACACGTTTCAGGTACGCGCGGCGTACGCGATCGAAAAAAACCTGCTGTTCCAATTCAAAGCGATCACGCTCACCACGCGCTTTGATGCGCTTCAAGCCAACCTGGATCGGTGCATCCAGCAGCAGGGTCAAGTCAGGTTTGAGTTTCTTGAGCACCATCCGTTCAAGTTCGGCAATCTGTCGTACGGGCAGTTTCCTTCCGCCGCCCTGATAGGCATAGCTCGCATCCAAAAAGCGGTCGCACAGCACCCAGCGGCCTTTGGCGAGCGCCGGACGGATGACCCGCTCAACATGATCGGCACGTGCGGCGAACATCAGCAGTAATTCACTCATCGCGGGCAGGCCCACGTTGGAGGCATCCAGCAGCAAGCTGCGGATCTGTTCCGCGAGCGGTGTGCCGCCTGGCTCGCGGGTTTGCAAGACGTTTATGCCGCGGGTTTCCAGCCAGGAACGAATGAATTCGATGTGCGTGGATTTGCCCACCCCTTCGATGCCTTCCACGGTGATGAAGCGGGCTTTGCGCATGGTTCATTTTTTATTGGGGCGTTTGATCTGGTATTTTTGCACTGCCGCGTTCTGTTCCGCGAGCGTGGCGGAAAACTGATGTGTGCCGTCGCCGCGCGCCACGAAATATAGCGCATCACCGGGCGTCGGGTGCAGGGCTGCGTTGATGGATGCCAAGCTCGGCATGCAGATGGGTGTAGGCGGCAGGCCGTCGCGCGTGTAGGTGTTGTAAGGCGTGTCGGTGCGCAGATCCTTGTAGGTTATTTTGCCGGTGTAGCGGCTGCCCAAGCCATAGATCACGGTAGGGTCCGATTGCAGGCGCATACCCTTTTCCAGCCTACGTACAAATACGCCGGCGATCTCGCCGCGCTCCTGGGGCCGGGCGGTTTCTTTTTCAATGATGGAAGCCAGAATCAACGCGTCGTACGGCGTCTTGTAAGGCAGATCCGGCACCCGTGTTTGCCAGGCGGATTGCAGATGGTCCTGCATGACGCGATACGCGCGCGCCAGAAATGCCACGTCGGATGTGCCCTTCGGAAATTGATAAGTGTCGGGATAGAACATGCCTTCGGGAAACTGGCCGGGATGACCAAGTTTGGCCATAATCGCCGCATCATCTTGCGTGCTGAACACGTGTTTCAGAGCGGGGTCGGCATTCACCGCCTGTAAAACCTGCTTGAAGGTCCAGCCTTCCACCAGCGTCAGCGAGTGCAACACCACTTTGCCGCTTTTTAACAGCGCCAGCAGACCAGCCACGTTGGTACCGGGTTCCACCAGGTATTCTCCGGCGCGAATGGCGTTGGCGTCGCCGCGCAGGCGTGCCAGCCACACCAGGTCCAGTGGCTGTGGCAGCGCGCCCTGGGCGTGCAGCTCTGCGGCCACTTCACGCAATGGCGCGCCCGGCGTCACCTCTACATCCACGGCGCGAACGCCGCCCACCACCGGGACGAAATACCAGCGCCATGCCGCAATCCCCGCTATCACGGCGGCTAATACGATCAGCAGTAGAATTCCGGTACGGAGTTTGGCCACTTTGGTTCAGCCTCAGTCTGGTGTTTTAAGCCAAGTGGCATGTCACGGGCATCACGTGATTGCCAAAACTGCGATCAGTTCAGGCGACGAAATACCAGTGTGCCGTTGGTACCGCCAAAACCGAAGGAGTTGGAAAGCACCGCGTCAATCTTCATTTTGCGCGCGGTGTGCGGCACGTAATCCAGATCACAACCCTCATCCGGGTTGTCCAGATTGATGGTAGGCGGCGCCACCTGATCGCGGATGGCGAGGAGACTGAAGATGGCTTCCACGCCGCCGGCTGCGCCGAGCAAGTGACCGGTCATGGATTTGGTGGAGCTGACTGCGATTGTCTTTGCGCAATCTCCGAAGGCGCGCTTGATGGCAACCGTCTCGCCCTTGTCGCCCACCTGAGTCGAGGTGCCGTGGGCGTTGATGTACTGGACTTGTTCCGGCTTCAGCCCGGCATCGTGCAGGGCGTTGGCCATGCACAGGCGCGCGCCCTCGCCGTCCTCGGGTGGCGAGGTCATGTGGTAGGCGTCACCACTCATGCCGAAACCGACCAACTCCGCGTAAATCTTTGCGCCGCGTTTTTTGGCGTACTCGTATTCTTCAAGCACGATAATACCGGCGCCCTCCCCCAGCACGAAACCATCCCGATCCCTGTCCCAGGGACGGCTGGCTTTCTCCGGCGCGTCGTTACGC
>JBOIBC010000212.1:0-3203 GCA_050739295.1 Gammaproteobacteria bacterium | reverse complement strand
AGATTGCACCGAAGCGATCACCTTTCCACTACCGGCGTCGGTTACGATGGCGTAACCCCGGTTCAGTGTGGCCAGTGGACTCACGGTATCCAGTGCGCGCGCCGCGAGACCCAGACGATTATCCAGTCCCTTGAGATATTGACGTGCAGCGAAGCCCATGCGTTGCGCTGAGGCCTGATAACGGTTACGCAGCAGGGCAAGCGCGTGGGCAGGACTGTGCTGGCGCAGGCGCGCACGCAATCCTTCCAGATTCGCTGCGCGCGTCTGCAGCTGTGTTTGCAGGGATTGGCGCAGGCGCAGGTCCAGTTCGTCCGCTCGCTGGGCAGACTCTCGCAACATGCGTGCGGGATGCAGTTGCTCCAGATGTTCCGCGCACCAGTCGAGCCGTTCACGCAGTCCGGTAAGTGTGTCCAGAAGCGTGCGTTGCAGATACTGACGCATGTCTGTCAGTTTGCGTCGCCATTCGCCACTGTCCGGCGTCACCAATTCCGCGGCACCGGTGGGTGTGGGCGCGCGTATATCGGCGACGAAATCGGCGATGGTGAAATCAATTTCATGGCCGATGCCGCTGACGAGGGGTATGTCACAATCATAAATGGCGCGGGCTACGACCTCCTCGTTGAAGGCCTGCAAGTCTTCCAGTGAACCACCTCCGCGGCTGAGAATGAGCACGTCACACTCGGCTCGCGCCGAAGCAGTGTGGATCATGGCGGCAATTTTTTGTGCCGCACCATCACCTTGCACTGGCGTTGGATAGACGATGACTCGTGCCAGCGCATAACGTCGGCGGATGACGCTGAGAATATCCCGCAGCGCCGCGCCGCTGGGCGAAGTCACCACGCCGATGGTGCGCGGCAGCGCGGGCATCGGTATTTTGTGCTCCGCATCGAACAAACCGGCTTTCACGAGTTTCTGTTTTAGTTCCTCGAAGGCGCGTTGCAGCGCGCCATGGCCGGCTTCTTCCATGTGCTCGATGAGGAGCTGGTAGTCGCCGCGGGCTTCATACAGGCTGACGCGCGCACGCGCCAGCACGTGCAGGCCGTCCATGGGTTTGAAGCGCAGGAGATTGGCGCGGTTGCGGAACAGGGCGCAGCGGACTTGGGCGGCGGAATCCTTGAGAGAGAAATACAGGTGACCGGAGGCGGGGCGCGCCAGGTTGGAGAGTTCGCCTTCCACCCAGATGAGCGGAAACCCGTCTTCCAGCAGCGCGCGCGCCTCGCGATTGAGCTGTGACACCGACAGGATTCGCCGTTCGGATGTTTCCAGCGCGAGATTGTCCTGAGTCGGATGCATGCGCCATGATAGCCGTGGCAGCGGGACGGCGGAAGCTGTGGCGTGGCTGAAATCATTCAGAGTTTCGTGTTTACCCGATGGGCAGCAAACGTCTATAATTACACGCTTTATATCTGCCTGGGAGCCATGATGCGCATCGTCCAGGAAGCTCTCACCTTCGATGACGTTCTGCTGGTGCCTGCCTACTCAGAGGTACTACCGCGCGACGTGGACCTGAAGACCCGGCTGACCCGCGATATCCACCTCAACATTCCGCTGATTTCCGCCGCCATGGATTCGGTTACCGAGACGCGACTGGCCATTGCCATGGCCCAGGAAGGCGGTATCGGTATCATCCACAAGAACATGGCTCCGGAGGAGCAGGCGCGTCAGGTGCGCGCGGTGAAGAAGTTCGAAAGCGGCGTCATCAAGGATCCCATCACCGTCACGCCCGACATGACGGTCGGCGAGGTGCTCAAATTGACCCATGCTCACAACATTTCCGGCGTGCCGGTGGTGGAGGGTGAGCGCCTGGTCGGCATCGTCACCAGCCGTGATTTGCGTTTCGAGACCCGCTACAACGAAATCATTGCCAAGATCATGACCGGCAAGGAACGGCTGGTGACGGTGAAGGAAGGCGCCGACAAGGAAGAGATTCTCGCCAAGCTGCACCAGAACCGCATCGAGAAAGTGCTGGTGGTGAACGACAAATACCAGTTGCGTGGCATGATCACCGTCAAGGATATCCAGAAGGCCAAGGATTATCCCATCGCCTGCAAGGACGAACACGGCCGCTTGCGGGTGGGCGCCGCGGTGGGCACCGGCGGCGACACCGAGTCGCGCATCGCCGCGCTGGTGGACGCGGGCGTGGATGTGGTGGTGGTGGATACCTCTCACGGTCACAGCATCGGCGTCATCAACCGGGTGCGTGACATCAAGAAGCGTTATAAGGATCTGGCCGTCATCGGCGGCAACATCGTCACCGCGGAAGCTGCGAAGGCCTTGGTGGATGCGGGCGCCGACGGCGTGAAAGTCGGCATCGGTCCGGGTTCCATCTGCACCACACGCATCGTCGCGGGCGTGGGTGTGCCACAAATCACTGCGGTCGCGAATGTCGCGGAAGCACTCGCGAAATCCGGCGTACCGCTGATTGCCGATGGCGGCATCCGGTATTCCGGCGACATCGCCAAGGCGCTGGTCGCCGGCGCGTATGCCGTCATGCTGGGCGGGTTATTCGCCGGCACCGAGGAAGCACCCGGTGAAGTGGAGTTGTATCAGGGCCGTTCCTACAAATCCTATCGCGGCATGGGTTCACTGGGCGCCATGGCTCAGAAGCAGGGTTCCGCCGACCGTTACTTCCAGGACGCTACCGAAGAGATCGAAAAGCTGGTGCCGGAGGGCATCGAGGGCCGTGTGCCGTACAAGGGTTCGATGGTTGCGATTGTGCATCAGCTCATGGGCGGCGTGCGCTCCAGTATGGGCTATACCGGTTGCCAGGATATTGATGAGATGCGTACCAAGCCGCAATTTGTACGCATCACCGGCGCGGGCATGCGCGAGAGCCATGTGCATGACGTGAGCATCACCAAGGAAGCGCCGAACTATAGAATGGAATAGGGAAGTGCAGAGTGGTGTGTACCGAGTGCTGTGTAAAGATCCGAGGCACACTTTTTGCGCAGCACGCAGCACGCAGCACGCAAACGCAGTTTCTCACCGCGGCGGGAACATGAGTCATTCTGATATCCATTCCGACCGTATTCTGATTCTCGACTTTGGTTCCCAGTGGACCCAGTTGATCGCGCGCCGGGTGCGCGAAATTGGTGTGTTCTGCGAGATTCACTCACCGGATATGGATGAGCAAGCAATCCGCGAATTCGCGCCGCGCGGCGTAATCCTTTCCGGCGGGCCGGAATCCGTGGTGGGAACTGCCA
>JBOIBC010000211.1:0-3211 GCA_050739295.1 Gammaproteobacteria bacterium | reverse complement strand
GCGTTATCGTGCTGGGCCCGGACAGTGGTTTCCTGAAATACTTCGACGGCCTGAAAACGCCGCCGGCAGAAAAACGTCATTGATTGCGACGTGTAATTTGTAGGAGCGGCGGTCTCCGCCGCGATTCAAAATGTGGGTGATTGAACATGTGGATAGCACTACTGACAGCGGTTGGTTTGATGCTGGTAATCGAAGGCATCATGCCGTTTCTCAGTCCGCGCAACTTCAAGCACACGCTTGCGGCCGTCACCCAGACCAATGAGTGGGTGCTGCGCATCGCGGGCCTGGTGAGTATGCTCGCAGGTGTGGCCTTGTTGTATCTGGCGCGTAATCTGTTTTGAGGTTTGGGGAATACCATGGGTAAAAACGTCATCGTCATCGGCACCCAATGGGGTGACGAGGGCAAAGGCAAGGTGGTGGACTGGCTCACGGACCGGGTGGCGGCGGTGGTGCGCTTTCAGGGCGGACACAATGCCGGCCACACGCTGGTGATCAACGGCGAGAAGACCATCCTCAAGCTGATTCCCTCCGGGGTGTTGCGCGCCGACGTGCAATGCCTGATCGGCAACGGCGTGGTGCTGTCGCCGCCAGCGCTGCTGGAAGAGATCGCCATGCTGGAATCCAAGGGTGTGCCGGCGCGCGAGCGCCTCAAGATTTCACCAGCCTGTCCCTTGATACTGCCGTCGCACGTGGCGCTGGACAAGGCACGCGAGCAGGCCAAGGGCGCCGGCAAGATCGGCACCACCGGCCGCGGTATCGGTCCGGCCTACGAAGACAAGATCGCACGCCGCGCGGTGCGCGTCATGGATCTGTTCCACCGCGAGCGCTTCGCCGCCAAACTGGGTGAAGTGCTGGATTACCACAACTTCATCCTCAAGAATTATTTTCACGCTGAACCGGTGGCGTTCCAGAAAACCCTGGAAGAATACCTGGCGCTGGTGCCGGAACTGGAACCCATGATCGTGGACATCACGCCTTTGCTGGACGAGCTGCGTCGGCGCGGCGAGAACATGCTGTTCGAAGGCGCCCAGGGCGCATTGCTGGATGTGGACCACGGCACTTATCCGTATGTCACTTCATCCAATACCACCGCCGGTGGCGCCGCCACCGGCACCGGTCTCGGTCCTTTGTATTTCAACCAGGTGCTGGGCATCGTCAAGGCCTATGCCACGCGCGTGGGCGAAGGTCCCATGCCCACGGAATTGTTCGACGCCATGGGCGAGCACCTGGCACGCCGCGGCCATGAATTCGGTTCCGTCACTGGCCGCCCGCGCCGCTGCGGCTGGTTCGACGTGGTGGCGCTCAAGCGCTCCATCATCAACAACAGCGTCACCAGCGTGTGCATCACCAAGCTGGACGTGCTGGACGGCCTGGATACCATCCGCATCTGCGTGACTTACAAGACCTCAAAGGGCGAAGTCACGGTTGCGTCCATGGGCGCGGAAAGCTTCGCGGAGTCGGAACCGGTGTATGTGGACATGCCGAGTTGGAAGACTTCCACAGTCGGACTGACGAAATACAAAGAACTGCCGGAAAACGCCCGCGCCTATCTCAAGAAGATCGAGGAACTCATGGGCGTGCCGGTGGATATCATTTCCACCGGCCCGGATCGCGCCCAGACCATCGTGCTGAAACATCCGTTTGATTAGCAATGTCTGCACAAACAGTCATTCATGAACTGTTTCTTAATTCGATAACTATTGCCGGAAGATACCTGGCCATGGGCGCAATGCTGTTGGTGTCGGCCTGTTCGACGATGGGCCCGGCCGAAACCAGTCAGACACCAGTGGTGACCCAGGATGGTGCGGTGGTCAATTACTCGATGCCCGGTAATCTGAAGCCCACACATAAACTCGGCTGCGTTTCAATGAGCAACGCCAGCGACACCTGGACCCCGGCTGATGTGTTCCCGGCTATGCGAACCTGTATTAACAAGGGCAACTACACGAATGCCGTAGAGCTTTTTACCCTGGCAAGCAGTTATGGACAATACGATATGGCGCGTGTCATGGATCACTCGGCATGGAATGCGTTACAGGTACTGCAGATGCAATACATGAAAGATATGACGCCAGCACAAAAATCCGGCTTCAATCAAGCCGCTCAAGCCATGCTGCAGAATCGTAGCGATATCTGCGTGAAGCTTGAAAAACTTGGGCCACCTGATTATGTTCCGACGTACATGCTCAAACACGGTATGGCGGCATTTACCGGAACATTAAAGAATGGCGGGCTGGTTAAGGGTTTCGATTCCCAATCGGTATGGGTGCAGATACTGCACGATTATGTACATTGCACATAGACCTGGAATCCAGCGCGTCAAGTTTAGACGATGCTGATTACCAGTCCCTCGCATGCGCATCATTGCTGAGTTCCATATACGCCTGTTTTTGTTGTCCGTCATAGGTAATCAATCCCAGGTTCCCGAGGTAATCTGCGAAGCATGGTGTTGAGATGCCGTAATAGGTCAGCAGCTGGCTCACGGTTTGCGGCGACAGGTCCGTGAGGCTGAAAAACGAAATCAATTTGATCTGATCGTTGTGGGCGTCCCAGGCGCTGAATACTTGATCGATGAACTGCGACTGCAGGGCTTCGGAGCTGCTGCAATCCGTGCTTGAGGGGTAGCCTGCTTCCAACAGATAGATGCTGCGTCCCGGATAGAGGCCGGTGAGGGTGTTGAAATCAGTGCCCACCACTGTGGGTGATTCAGGGCTGAAATCCGTGTTCAGCGGGTAATAAGTGACTTGCACCACATCGCTGTATTGGTTGAGTGCCTGCATGTTGGCCTGCGCCGGGCCGCTCATGCCCGCGAAGGTGCCTTTGACGCCCACCTTGAGACCGGGACGCAGGGTACGCGCATAGGCCGAGACCTGCTGGAAGAAGGTTATATATTGAGGCCACTCGCTGGGATTATTGTCCAGGTACACATCCACTTCGTTGCCAATGGTCAAGGAAGTGAGTTGCAGGTCGGGTATCTGCGTGAGCGCCCATTGCAGCAAACTTTCATACCGGCTGATAACTATGGGATTATCAAACGGGAGCGACATCAGGTCGCTGGGCATGCGCCGCTTGACCGTATCGATCGGGTTGATCTCCAGTGAAATTTGCGTGTTAACGCCGGGATAGAATGATTCAGCGATGGCCAGGTTATTGGGATTCGGATCGTAGGTATTGGGCGCGGTTTCCAGATCGTCCCAGGTCAGCGCGAGAC
>JBOIBC010000210.1:0-3253 GCA_050739295.1 Gammaproteobacteria bacterium | reverse complement strand
GCTTGCCATTGACATAGGTGCCGTTGGTGCTATTGAGATCCTCCAGGAATGAATCCTTGAGTATATTGAGGATCAGCGCGTGATGTCCGCTCACCGCCATGTTGTCTATGTGGATATCGTTGTCCGACAATCTGCCGAGGGTGTAGCGCTCCTTCTCGAGCTCGTATTGCGCCAGTTCCTGGCCGTCCAGCGTGAGTATGAGCTTGCCCATGAATGCCTCGTTATATTCAGTTGCAGTGAAACATGTTTGGCCGATACCGTTTCATGAAAACCAGCCGGCAACCCGCTCAAAGAAGCCTTTCTTCTCATCCTCAAACGACCTGATGGGTTTCGCTATCACCACGGAGACGTTGTCACGGCCTCCATTGTCGTTAGCCAGCTTGATGAGCTGCCTCACCGCAGTTTCAAGATTATCACTAAACGTGTCCACGGTTAAGTGAATGTCAGGGTCCGGGACCATTTCACTCAGGCCATCGGTACAGAACAGGTACATATCGCCAACCCGAGCCACGTCTTCCTGAAGATCCACAAGCACCGTGGGCTCGATACCCAGGGCGCGGGTCACCAGATTCTTGTTGAGTGATTTTCGGGCTTCTGCCGGGGTATAGAAACCCCGGGCTACCAGCTCCTGCAGCAAGGAATGGTCGGTAGTGATCTGCTCGAAATGGCCATGACGCAGGCGGTAAACCCGCGAGTCGCCCACATGAGCTATCGACACACGGTCGTCATGGAACAACGCAGCCACCACGGTCGTTCCCATGCCTTCGCATTGCGGCTGGCTCCTGGCTGTATCGTGGATCACTTCATTGGCACGCACGATGGCGTTGCGTAACAGCACACTTTCATGGGTATAACCGCTGTCACTGACTCCAACCCGTTTGCGGGCTTCCTTGAGGCCGTCGGTGACGAATTCCTGAATGACCTCCAGCGCGATGCCGCTCGCGACCTCACCAGCTTTGTAACCACCCATGCCATCGGCGACCACCACCAAACCGGTTTCCAGATCGGTCAGAATCGCATCTTCGTTGTTGGGCCGCACCATGCCCTTGTCCGTGCGCCCCACGAAATCAAGTTTGCCCTCATAGCTCATGTGCCGGCCACTTTTTCAAACGCCGGCACGGGCTGAGGAGGCGTGCCGATCAGAGACTAATTGTGTGCCGAACAGATAAGACAGGTCGGGATCCTTATGTAATGCCGTATCCATGATTGCGATGTCGTGAGCGGCGGTTTCGATAAAGCGAAAGGCTCCGGCAAACACGGCAAGGGCGTGCGACAGAAATACGACGCCGAAAATCAGCTCCACAAGCCAACCGGCACTCCAGAAGCACTGTTTCACCCCAATCCTCTCTTAAATGCTTATGTTAAGGATGGACCATAATACCTTGAATTTCCTTCAAAACGGAGCCTCCCTCTCCCCAGAGCCGTCGAAAAGGCCGTGCTAACATCGCCCTGTCTTGAAGAACGCAATGCCACCCTGCCAGTGAACAAGAATCGCACTATATATATCTGCGACGCCTGCGGTGGCCGGTCCCTCAAATGGGCCGGCCAATGTCCCGATTGTGGCGCCTGGAATACCTTGGTGGAGGCCCGCTCACCCGAGACACCAGCCCGCAAGCGGCAGCCGTTTAGTCCCACTGAAGTCCGGGTACAACGGTTGGCTGAAGTAAAAGGTGAGCACCAGGCGCGTACAGGCACGGGGCTGGATGAACTGGATCGGGTGTTGGGCGGCGGACTCGTGGCCGGTTCGGTGACCCTGATCGGCGGCGATCCGGGTATCGGCAAATCCACATTGTTGTTGCAGGCGGCGGCGAGTCTCTCAGGCGATCGCGCAGTGCTCTACATCACCGGCGAAGAATCCCTGGAACAAGTGGGTCTGCGCGCCCGGCGGCTGGGTGTGGCGGACCGTCCGCTGCAACTGGCAGCGGAAACCTGCGTGGAACGCATGCTGGAAATTGTGGCGACGCTCAAACCCGCGGTACTGGTGGTGGACTCAATCCAGACCATGTTCACGGAAATCCTGCAATCGGCACCGGGCGCGGTGGCACAGCTGCGCGAATCCACTGGCCTGCTGGTACGTTTCGCAAAAAATAGCGGCACGGCTATTTTCCTGGTGGGCCATGTCACCAAGGAAGGTGCCATCGCCGGACCGCGGGTGTTGGAACACATGGTGGATACCGTGTTGTATTTCGAAAACGACGCCGGCAGCCGATATCGGGTGATCCGCGCGGTGAAAAATCGCTTCGGCGCGGCGAATGAGCTGGGCGTATTTGCCATGACTGAGGCCGGTTTGAAAGAGGTCAAAAATCCGTCAGCAATTTTTCTGTCACGCCACAGCACACCGGTTAGCGGCAGCGCAGTCACCGTCATCCGCGAAGGCAGCCGTCCCATGCTCATCGAAGTACAGGCACTGGTGGATGAAAGTCATCTCGCCAATCCGCGCCGCGTGGCGGTCGGACTCGATCAAAATCGCTTGTCCATGTTGCTGGCGATTCTGCACCGTCACGGCGGCGTGGCCATGTTCGACCGCGACGTATTCGTGAACGTGGTAGGCGGCCTGCATGTCAATGAAACCGCTGCCGACCTGCCGATCATGCTCGCCGCCTTGTCCAGTTATCGCGATAAACCTCTGCCGAACGATCTGGTGCTGTTTGGCGAAGTGGGACTCGCCGGAGAAATCCGGCCGGTGTACAACGGCGAGGAAAGACTGCGTGAAGCTGCCAAACATGGCTTCAAACGTGCCATCGTTCCAAAAGGAAATGCTCCACGCAAAGACAACCTGGATGGAATTCACATCACGCAGGTCAGCCGCTTGTCAGAAGCCTTGAATGCGATATGACGATCATTTCATAGCGGCATCCCTGCCGCAGCACTCTCTGCCCATGCACCTCAAGATCCAAAAGATATAACCGTAATTCCTCCTTTTGGCATGCCCCTTGCTTGTATTCCTGCGGGGAGACGCGGCAAGGGTGCGCGTCGGCCGTTACCTCCAAGCCGTGCGCGCACCCTTCTTTAACGCCTGCCTAGAGCCACGGAAACAGCGTGCAGTAAAGCTGCGCGGGTTCCGGGCTTGCGTTTGTGACTGACACAAATTGTCAACGAGTGACAATCTCCGGCTGCCTGTCGCGGTTATGTAATAAAAGGCATATTCGCAAACCTGAAATATACGAGAACGAGGGTTCCTTAAATGCACTCCGACAAGAAACGCTATTTCCAGAAAATATGTAGACTCGCTATGGTGCTTGTGATCGTGGCC
>JBOIBC010000209.1:0-3288 GCA_050739295.1 Gammaproteobacteria bacterium | reverse complement strand
AGTGTGGAAAAGCCGCATTTTAACCTTCACGGGTTGTTACCGGCTCCGGCATCGGCGAAAATACGCACCCTTTTCCGGGGGATCTTCATGCCTTCCTGGCGCGAACTCGCCAATGCTATCTGGGCGCTCGCCGTGGACGCGGTGCAGCAGGCCAATTCAGGTCATCCCGGCATGCCCATGGACATGGCGGACTTCTTTACCGTGGATAATATAGTGAAGACGGTGGAAGCGGTGGTGCGTAGAAAGTTAGGTGTGAGGCGTGAGGTGTGAGGCGAGTAAGAATGTTTTTCTTTTCCCTCACCCCTCACTTCTTCAACATGAACAGGTGATGATTAGTTTTTTTGAGATCAGGAGTTAGTAAATGGCTATTATTAAAGTTGGTATCAACGGTTACGGTCGCATCGGCCGCAATATCCTGCGGGCGCTTTATGAATCAAAGCGCACAAACGAAATAAAGATCGTGGCCATCAACGATCTGGGTGACGCGGCCACTAATGCGCACCTGACCCAGTACGACACCGCTCACGGTAAATTCCCAGGAATCGTCAGCGCAGAGGGTGACTGCATGGTGGTGAACGGCGACAAGATCAAAGTGTTTGCCGAACGCGATCCGGCCAGGATTCCCTGGTCGAGTGCGGGCGCTGAGCTGGTCGTTGAGAGCACTGGCCTGTTTGCCAGTAAGGCTAAGGCTTCGGCGCATCTGCAAGGTGGGGTTAAAAAGGTAATCATTTCGGCGCCCGGCGGCGAGGATGTGGATGCGACCATCGTGTATGGCGTGAATCACAAGATACTGAAGTCGTCTTACACAGTGATTTCCAACGCCTCCTGCACCACCAATTGTCTCGCGCCGCTCGCCAAGGTGCTGCACGAGAAGATCGGCATCGTGGGCGGCATCATGAACACGGTTCACAGCTACACCAATGACCAGGTGCTGACGGACGTGTACCACAAGGACCTGCGGCGCGCGCGTTCCGCCACGCATTCCATGATCCCTACCAAGACCGGCGCGGCCGCGGCTATCGGCCTGGTGATACCGGAACTGGCCGGCAAGCTGGACGGTTTCTCCATCCGTGTGCCCACCATCAACGTGTCCTTGGTGGACCTGACCATCACCGCGGCGCGCGATACCAGCAAGGAAGAGCTGAACAAGATCATGAGGGAGGCGAGTCAGGGAGAACTCAAGGGCATTCTCAATTACAACGACCGGCCACTGGTGTCGACGGATTTCAATCACGACCCGGCATCCTGCACCTACGACGCCTGGATGACCAAGGTAATCGGCCGGCTGGTGAAAGTCTGCGGCTGGTATGACAACGAGTGGGGGTTCAGCAACCGGATGCTGGATGCTACCGTGGCATTCTGGAATGCAAAGTAGGGATCGTGCATAGCAATATTGTGGGAGCGGTGGTCTCCACCGCGATTCCATGAACATCGCGGCGAATATCGCCGCTCCTACATTAAGCATCGGAGCAGAGCCGATATGCGGCTAATCAAGATGAGCGATTTAGATCTGCGCGGCAAGCGTGTTCTGATCCGCGAAGATATGAATGTACCGCTGGATGAAAACGGCCGCATCAGCAGCGACGCGCGTATTCGCGCGTCTGTGCCAACAATCAAGACCGCGATCCGAGGCGGCGCGCGCGTGATGCTCATGTCGCATCTCGGCCGTCCCAAGGAAGGCGAGTTCGATGCGGCGCTGTCACTGGCGCCGGTAGCTGAACGGCTCACGGAATTGCTGGGCGTGAAAATGCCGCTGGTGAAAGACTGGATCAACGGCGTGGCGGTGGAACCTGGTTCCGCCGTATTGTGCGAGAACGTGCGCTTTCTCAGGGGCGAAAAGCAAGACGATGAAGCACTGGCACGGAGAATGGCGGCGCTGTGCGACATTTATGTGATGGATGCCTTCGGCACCGCGCATCGCGCTGAAGTCTCGACTCACGGTGTGGCCAAGTACGCGCCCATCGCGTGCGCCGGCCCGCTGCTTGCCAATGAGCTGGAAGCCCTGGGCCGTGCGCTGGATCGTCCGGCACGGCCGCTGGTAGCCATCGTGGCGGGTTCCAAGGTATCCAGCAAACTCACGGTGCTGGATGCACTCACAAAAGTAGTGGATCAATTGATCGTCGGCGGCGGCATCGCCAACACCTTCATTGCGGCAGCCGGATACAAAGTGGGCAAGTCTCTGAACGAGCCCGATCTCATCCCCGAGGCGAAGCGGCTTATGGATGCGGCGCGATTGCGCGGCGGTAATATTCCAGTGCCGACGGACGTGGTGGTGGCCCGTGAATTTGCCGCCAGCGCCGAAGCGGACGTGCGCGAAGTGAATGATGTAGGCGCCGACGAGATGATTCTCGACATCGGCCCCGACACCGCTGAGACGTACGCTGGGTTGCTGAAGACAGCCGGCACCATCGTCTGGAACGGGCCGGTGGGCGTATTCGAATTCGATCAGTTCGGCGAAGGCACCAAAATACTGGCGCACGCCATCGCCGAAAGTCCCGCGTTTTCCATCGCCGGCGGCGGTGACACACTGGCGGCGCTGGACAAGTACGGCCTGACGGATCGCATCTCCTATATTTCCACCGGCGGCGGAGCGTTCCTGGAATTCCTGGAAGGCAGGAAATTGCCGGCAGTGGCGGTGCTGGAGAAGAG
Organism: Gammaproteobacteria bacterium; assembly: GCA_050739295.1. Lineage (GTDB taxonomy): Bacteria > Pseudomonadota > Gammaproteobacteria > Natronospirales > REEB76 > REEB76. The sequence continues at coordinate 639 of JBOIBC010000209.1, read as the reverse complement.
AAGTGAGGAAGTGAGGCGTGAGGCGTGAGGAATGTAAGAGAATGCATTCTTCACGCACGTCGCATTTTTCTTCGATGCTCGCCTTACTGAACAAGCTGGGCGCATAATTAACCCATGCCGCGCAGAACCAAGATCGTTGCCACCCTCGGTCCGGCCACCGATACGCCGGAAATCATGCTGGCTATTGTGCGTGCCGGCGTGGATGTGGTGCGGTTGAATTTTTCCCACGGTGACCCCGAGAGCCACAAACTCCGTGTGCAGCGCATACGGGCTGCCGCAGACAAAGCCGGCAAGGACATAGGTGTGCTCGGCGACTTGCAAGGACCGAAGATTCGTATCGAGAAATTCCACAATGGCAGCATCACGCTCAAGGACGGTCAGCGTTTCGTGCTGGATGCGCGCCTTGCCGACAACGCAGGTACGGATGAGGCTGTCGGCCTTACCTACAAGACCTTGCCGCAGGACGTGAAGGCCGGCGATTTGCTGGTTCTGGGTGACGGCGAAATCAGCCTGCGAGTCGAAGGGGTGCAAGGTGCGCGCATTCTCTGTCAAGTCGAAAATGGCGGTGAGCTGTCCGATCACAAGGGCATCAATCGTCAGGGCGGCGGCTTGTCCGCCAAGGCCTTGACGGACAAGGAC
>JBOIBC010000208.1:0-3323 GCA_050739295.1 Gammaproteobacteria bacterium | reverse complement strand
CGCAGCAAAGACCGCTGCTTCGGAGGAAGGAACACCCGTCGGGACCGACGGGTCGAGCAGCGAGCCGTGATCGCCGGCGGTGAATTGCACCAATGCACCCGCGCCGGTTGCTACCGGGTGTGGTACAGGACTATTTATGCTGGTCAGCCCCATAAGGTTGGCAAGCAAATCGGTGCTTATATTGGGCACCACGGTATCCGGCACGTTGTAGGGATCAAAGCCACCCACCACTTCGATCATGTGGATGGGGTCGTTGGCGGTGGCGGCCACAGCATAGTCGGCCGGATCGCCGTCCTCGATTACCGCCTGTGCATTGCGGAAGAAGTCATCATAGAACTGGGTGCCCGGAATCACGCCTTGTGCTTCCAGTCCGGCATTGATCTGCGGCAGGAAACTCGGCGAATTGAGCAGCAGTTGCGTGATATTTCCGCCGGGGTTGGCGAGTGTGGCGGCCACGATCTTTTTACCGTCCACCGCCAGAAACGTCGTGCCGACAATGGCTCCCAGGGAATGACCCACGAAATACAACTGCGAACCGTCAAAGGTGTTAAATACCGTGGGATTGGTAGGGGAGTTCACTGCCACCAGAGTTGGTACAGTAGCGGTGAAGTTGATCAAATCCGCCACACCTTCACGCAGGTTGTCGCGCGAAGTGAGCAGGCTGCCCAGATTGATGAAGTAACTGCCGGAAGGTGCGATGGTGCTGCTGGGCGTACTGAAGAACGGTGCAAGCTCCGGCAGATTGAAGGTGCGTTCATATTTTCCTGCATACAAGGGGTCGGAGGTATTGGTTACACCGTGCAACGGCAGATCGATGGCCACCACGGCAAAACATTTGTAGGCGAAAGAACCGGCAATCGCCAGCATGTCTTCCCGGCTCCGGGTTATACCATGCTGGAAAATCACGGTGGGCCAACCCGTGTTCGGCATGGTGCAACCGCTGTTTGCATTCGGAATGCTCACCAGGATGGGGATCACATTTTGTGCCACGGTCGCGGCGGGCAAGGGCGAGAGTGCGGTGGTGTCGCCACCGTTGGCGGTCTGCCACCAGCCTGTCAAGGGGGCCGTGGGGTCAGCCGTGGTCGGAACCGGTGAGTAATACGGCAGCGCCACGGTGCCCGCATACAGTTCCGCGAGTGCCGCGACCGGCGGCGGCGTTTGTCCGCCTGCCTGCAGGGCCTGTGCGATCGTCAGGCCAGTATCAATGATCCCCACGCCTTGTGGTTGCGCGGTCGCTTGAGCGGTGGCCGCCAGTGTTCCGAGTGTTGCGCCGATGTACTGGGTGCTGAAGCTGAAGGTCTGCACGATGGATTGCGGACTGATCCCCGCACCTGCGGCCACGATCAGTTGCGGCAGGGTGAACAACGCCACCTGATCCAGCTGCGCGTTGCCGGTCGTGCCCATGCCGCCGCCGCCAAGCACTGGCAGATCGGCTGCCAGAATCAGCGAATAATCGGCACTTGGGGCGGCGGCATCACCATTCGCATCCTTGATGCCGTTGGTCAGTACTACCAGATAGGTGCTGCCACCTGCGAGTGGTTTGCAGGGCATGATGTTGAGTACGGTGCCCCCGGAATCGCTGGCGGAGGATACGCCCACGGTGTAATCGGTGGCCGCGGAACTGCAATCAGCCCCCGGCACCAGTGGCGTGCCACCCTTGGTGTAGTCAATGGCCTTGGTCTGGGGATTTGACGTGACCTTGAAAACGAATACGTCGCTGGCATTCAGACTCGTGGCATCCACCGATTCGGTGAAATACGCATTGATGACCGATTGCGTGCCGTAGCCGTCCAGGTGATTCATGCTGGCAAGTGCTGCGTTGGCCGGTGCGGCGGCCGCAGTGGTGGAGGCAAAGGGAATATTCAGCGTACCGGTTGTGCTGCCGTTGAAATACAAATCATTGGGGAAGGGACCGATGGCGCTCAGGGGCGCATAGCGCGCCTGGAAAGCAGAAGTTTGCGGGGTAGTGTTGGTGGTGGAATTATTGCCCTTGACGCAGGCAGTCAGAGCCAGAGATATACCCAGGAGCAGGACGAGCGCGCGCTTGTTCATTGGTTTTCCTCCATTAACGGCGATTTAGGGTACGCTGGAGACGCGCTGTCGCGCAAGCATCCCAGCCGCCCGCGCACGATATATCCAACCCACTGAATCTCGTGGATTTGTGCCATGTTCAATCCCGGCCGCGGTTACCGCAACGAGTTCCGCATCATCGCCGGCCAATGGCGGCGGCGGCGGCTCAAGTTCCCGGACCTGCCGGGCATTCGGCCCTCACCCGACCGCGTGCGGGAAACGCTGTTCAACTGGATGCAACAGGGTGTGAGCGGCGCCCGTTGTCTGGACTTGTTTGCCGGCAGCGGTGCGCTGGGTCTGGAGGCTTTGTCCCGCGGCGCCGCCAGCGTGCTGTTCGTGGACCGGGAACGGCAGGTGGTCGAGGTCTTGCGCGCACACCTTGATTTACTGCGCGCCCCCAATGGTGCGGTGCTGCAATCCGATGCGCTGACGTATTTGCGCGGCCCGGTGCAAACCTTCGATATCGTGTTTCTGGATCCGCCGTTTGCATTACCGCAGTTGTTGGCGGAATCAGCCGACGTTCTGGAGCAGGGCGGCTGGCTTGCGCCCGAGGCTCGCATCTATATGGAATATCCCTTGGGTTCCAAGACGGCGCTGCCGGAAGCCTGGGAATTGATCCGCGAAAGTCACGCAGGCCGCGTGGGCTTTGGCTTGGCGCGGCGCAAGACCGCAAAACTTGCCGTGGCCTGAAAAGCCCGCTATACAAGCGCAACAAAAGGAGCGTCCATGCCCGTCAGCATTCTCTATCCCGGCACTTTCGATCCCATCACCAATGGTCATGCCGATATCGTGCGCCGCGCCGCGCGTCTGTTCGACCGGGTGGTGGTGGCCATTGCTGCCAACCCCGGCAAGACGCCGGAGTTTTCGCTGGACAAGCGCGTGGAGCTTGCGCGCGCGGCATTGCAGGACATCAAGAATGCCGAGGTCTGCGGTTTCGCGGAACTCACGGTGGCATTCGCGCAGAAGCAGGGCACCAGGGCGATCCTGCGCGGCTTGCGCGCCGTATCGGATTTCGAGTTCGAATTCCAGTTGGCTGCCATGAACCGGCACCTCGGCCCGGATGTGGAGACCATCTTCATGTCACCGGCGGAGCAATTCACGTTCATCTCCTCCAGCCTGGTGCGCGAGATCGCCGCACTCGGCGGCGACGTGGCGCAGTTCGTGCATCCGGCGGTGATGGCGGAGCTGCGCAAGCTCAAGAAGCATTAACAGGTTGTTGAAAAACAACCTGTTAGCCGGGTACAGGGATGTAC
>JBOIBC010000207.1:0-3354 GCA_050739295.1 Gammaproteobacteria bacterium | reverse complement strand
GATTAGGATTCAAGACACCGCATGAGGTATTCTTTCGCACCAAGACATCATTAATTGTTGCACTTCCAACTTGAAGCCGCGGGTATCATCTTCCTGTAATACCTTAACAACCGGTATTCCTGCTTCATCAATAGTAACAATCATCTCAATCGGCCGGCAGCAGACTTGGCAGTCTTCTATGTAGCGCTGGTTTCCCACAGAGCAATCAACCCCGATCTCGATTGTCTCACCACAGTAAGGACATTGGATATCAACTGTCTCGATGCTATTCATCTTGGTCCGTCGGCGGATTTGTGTTACTAGCGAGTGCTGCCGCCGTTTCGCTCTTTCACGGGATGTGGATATCCGGATGCGTTGTCAGATGCGTCAGTCTTACCAGTTCCCGAATGTGCCCTTGGTCATGCTCAACCCACAGTTCCAGCAGTCTGTTTAAGGTGATTTCACCTACGGCTTCGAGATAAGCAGCCCGGGTGAGCTGGGCGCTGAAGCATAACTGGGTACAGCCCATGGTTTCTGATTTGTAAACCGCCGGCAGGCTTGCATCGCCTGCAAACCTGCCGGCGTTTCACTCAGGCCATTAAATCAAAGTGCTACTTCGGCCAGAGCGCGGCGAAGATCGCACCGGTGACCAGACCGTAGATCAAGCCATCAATCACATCTTTGGTCACGGCTTTCCAGGGCTGGCCCCACCAGATGCCCATGGGCAAAGAGCCGAAAGCGAAGCCCATGAACGCGACCGTGGTGACCACGCGGAACACCTGAATTCCCGCGCTGCCCGCTACTAGCGTGCTGCCAGCGACGTATGCGGCAAAGAACGAAACCACTAGGCAAAAAATGAACCACAATACCAAGCCCTTGCCCATGTTGGGCATGCCGTTCATGCGCAGGATCATGAAACCCACTGGACCTTGTTTGAATTTTTCCTGAGCTTCGGGTTTTTTCATATCCTCCATTTTGCAATACGGCAGCATGTACATGCCGGGAGCCGGATTGTCTTTACGCACGGCAGCGGCTACTTCGCTTTCGTTGGGGAAACCGTGATAGTCCGGTTGGTGCCAGAACTTCAGGGCCATGTGTACGATGCTGCTGGCGATGAATACGCCGATTCCGGACAGCAGGATCGGAAGCCAGAGTTGGGCAAGTGAAATCATGACGAACTCCCTGTATTTATTGCCTTGAGATAAGGCGCGTGGATTCTACCCTGTTTTTTTCAAAGACGGGAGAGGCAGCAGGTGCATCATCCCGCGGCGGCCAGAGGTTCCTATTCATGCCGGGATTCGCTTTCATGAGGGCCTGCGGTGAATGATCGCGTAGCCCGCACATTCATGTTTCATTCTCAGACGATACCTCAACGACAGGCAGTCCGGCTTCATCAATAGAGATGGTCATCTCTATGGGCCGGCAGCAGACTTGGCAGTCCTCTATGTAGCGTTGGTTTTCCGCCGAACAATCCACCGTGATCTCGATTGTCTCGCCGCAATAGGGACACCGGATATCAACTGACTCAATGCTGTTCATGCGTTCAGGCGTAGCTCTGCATGTGTCTTTGCAATCCGGTTCTCCATTTGTCCGGACACCGCGAGCTTGTTACCGCAAATGCCTCGCTCCGGTCCAGCCGGTTTTCTTCAAAACGGTGTCACCCATGGCTTTGGCAGCAGGTTCGAGGCTGGTGGCGAGGGAATCATTCCAGCGATTGAGGAAACCGTACAGGCAGATGGCGGCAAGCATCTCCACGATTTGATCTTCACTCCAGAATTGGCGCAGCCGCGCCATGATTTTTTCGTCCACAGCGTTGGGGACGGAACCCGCGGCCAGGGCAAAATTCAGCGCGGCGCGCTCGGCGTCGGTATAGAGCGGACTGCTCTGGTATTCCCATACAGCGGCGATCTTTTCCTGGGTGATGTCGTGTAGCTTGGCCGCGATCAGGGAATGCGCCTCACAATATTGGCAGCCGGCGGCGTGACTGGCGACGTGCGCCAGCAGGCGCTTGAAGCCGGGGTGTACGCTGCCGTCGGGGTCCATTACGGCACGGGTAAGTGTGCCGAAGCCTTTTACGATGGCCGGCCGGCGCTGCATGGTGAGCAGGCTGTTGGGGACGAAACCCAGGATGCGCGTGAATAGCGCGAAATCCTCGCGCAACTCGGGGTGGGTGTCCTGCGGCAACGGTTGCATGAAAGCCATGGGCTGATTCTCCTGACTGTTATTTCATCATCTCCTTCATGCGTTTCTGTAGTTCCTTTACTGATACGTCTTCGATGTGCGTGCCCAGGTACCAACGGTGGCCGAAGGGATCAATGATGCCGCCGGTGCGGTCGCCGTAGAATTGATCTGCTAGCGGCCGTTCAACTCTGGCGCCGGCGGCCACGGCGCGCTTGAAGACTGCGTCCACGTCTTTCACGTACAACATGATGCTCACGGCCGGCGGCGTGCCGGCCTGTGGTGCGCGAGCGCCCATGTCGGGATTTTCATCCGCGAGCATCACATGTGAATCACCGATCACGATTTCGGCGTGGCCGATACGATCACCGTGAGGCATGCGCAGCTTTTCCTTCGCCCCAAAGGCTTTCTTGTAGAAATCCAGCGCTGCCGCCGCGCCATTGATAATGAGGTAGGGGGTGACGCTGTGATAACCGGCGGGAATGGGCTTGACCTTGCGAGTCTTGGTCTTGCGTGACTTGGCTTTGACAGCCTTGCGTTTTGTGGAAGTGGGTTTCCGAGTGTTTCTCTTGGGCGACATAAGGAACTCCTGAGAGTGGAAGGCGATAGCTGTAGTTTAATACTGTCAGATGTCAGTCGGATAATCTTGTCACAGACTTAATTGAAGAAGGGCAGTTACTCAGCAACCGCCAGGGCACCACTACGCATGAACCATTCCGGCTTTATGTCGAACTGCAACAATTTGCATTCCAGCGCGCCGTTATAGAAAGTGTTCATTTTGCGGGCACGGATGCCCATCTGCTTGGCCAGATCGGGATTGCTAGTGATGACGCCGGCCTGCCAACCGAGGCACTGGTTCTTGAGCCAGGTGCCCAGTGTCTTATATAGAGGCCCGAGCTTTTCCGCCTCGCCCAGGCGTTCGCCGTAGGGCGGGTTGGTAAGCGCGAGGCCGGGCTTGAGACGCGGCGGCAACCGGTTGGATTCCAAGGAACATTTTTGTAACCGGACAACGTTGCCGAGGCCGATGGCCTGGGCATTTTGTGTTGCCGCCTCGATGGCCTGGCTGTCATGGTCGAAGCCGAGAATGGCGGGAATTTTTGCCAGTCCCAGATTTTTTCGTTGGCGTGCTTCCTGGAGCAGCGTTTCCCAGAGACCGGCATCGTGCCGTAGCCAGCCGGAGAAACCCCAATGATCGCG
>JBOIBC010000206.1:0-3357 GCA_050739295.1 Gammaproteobacteria bacterium | reverse complement strand
CCAGCAGGGGTGAACCGTTGCCATGCCGCGCCCAAAGATTGTCCACCAGTCCAAAATGCAGATGCTCGATCTTGAAACCGAGTTTGGCGAGTCGTGCCGCAATGATCGGCTGGCAACCGGCATCATCGGGTGTGAGCGAAGGACGGGCAACGAGTTCCTTGGTCAGTTCCAGTACAGCGCTCATGCGCTTATTCCGCGCAGCAATTCGTTGATTCCGATCTTGGCACGGGTCTTGGCATCCACACGCTTCACGATCACAGCGCATTGCAGGTTGTAGCGGCCGTCACTGGACGGCAGGCTCCCTGGCACGACCACGGCACCGGCCGGGACGCGGCCGTATGTAATCTCATCGCTTTCGCGGTCGTAAATGCGTGTGCTTTGGCCGATGAACACGCCCATGGAAATAACCGCGCCTTGTTCCACGATCACGCCTTCGACGATCTCCGAGCGCGCGCCGATGAAGCAGTCATCCTCGATGATCGTGGGTGCGGCTTGTAGCGGCTCCAACACGCCGCCGATGCCGACGCCGCCGGAGATGTGTACGTTTTTACCGATCTGGGCGCAGGAACCGATGGTGGCCCAGGTATCCACCATGCTGCCAGCGTCTACATATGCGCCAATGTTCACGTAGGAGGGCATGAGCACCACGTCCGGCGCGAGATAGGCACCGTAGCGCATGCTGGCGGGTGGCACGATGCGCACGCCCTCCCGGGCGAATTCCGCCTGGGTATGGCCAGCATATTTAAGTGGAATCTTGTCGAAATAACGTGTGCCGTCGCCGCGCATGACCTGATTCGGCTGGATACGGAAATACAGCAGCACGGCTTTCTTCAGCCATTCGTTCACCCGCCAACGATTGGCATGTTTCTCAGCCACGCGCACCTCACCTCGATCCAGTAATGCGATAGTCGTTTCCACTGCATTCCGTAATTCAGGCGCGACGTTGACGGGAGTGAGTTCCCTGCGCTGCCCGAAGGCAGCCTCGATGACCGGCTGTATGAAATCTGTATTCATAAAGACTCCACGCAGGCGCGGATGCGGCGTGCGGCTTCGGTACACTCGGCAACCGGCGCCACCAGCGAAATACGCAGACGGTCCTTGCCGGGGTCGCCGGTCGGGCTGGGACGCGACAGGTAACTGCCTGGCAGTACCGTGACGTTCTGGCGCGCGAACAGTTCCTGTGCAAAGCGTTCATCATCAATCGGCGTGCGCGGCCAGAGGTAAAACGCCGCGGGCGGGCAGCGTACATCCATGACCGGTCCCAGGATTTCCATGGCGGCCGTAAACTTTTGTTGATACAGCCGGCGGTTTTCCACCACGTGTTTGTCATCGTTCCAGGCAACCATGCTCGCGATTTGCACCGGCACTGGCATGGCACAGCCGTGGTAGGTGCGATAGAGCAGGAATTTCGCCAGGATGTCAGCGTCGCCCGCCACGAAGCCGGAGCGCAAGCCGGGCAGGCTCGAACGTTTGGACAGGCTGTGAAAGACCACGCAGCGCTTGAAATCGTGACGGCCCGATTCCTCGCAGGCTTGTAACATGCCGGCTGGCGGTCGGGCTTCATCCAGGTAGATTTCCATGTAGCATTCGTCGGAGGCGACGATGAAATCGTAGCGATCCGCCAGTTCCAGGACGCGCTTGAGATATGCGGTATCCATGACCGCGCCGGTAGGGTTGCCGGGAGTGCATATATAAAGGAGTTGGCAACGCTTCCAGACGCTCTCCGGCACTGTATCCAGGTCCGGCAGGAAGCCGTGCTCTTCCAGATTATCCATGAACCAGGGTTCCGCACCCGCGAGAAAAGCCGCGCCTTCGTAGATTTGGTAGAAGGGATTCGGCATCAGCACCAGCGGCTTCGTGCTGCGGTCAATCACCGCTTGAGCAAAGGCAAACAGGCCCTCGCGGGTGCCGCTCACGGGAAGTACATGGCGCTCCGGATCTACGCGGCCGGGCTTCAAATGGAAACGCCGGGTCAGCCAGCGGGCGATCGCCTGACGCAGTTCCGGAAGCCCTTTGGCTGTTGGATAGCTGCCAAGACCCTGCAGGCTCTCCCGCAGGGTCTGTAATACAAATTCCGGTGGCACATGTTTGGGCTCGCCGATGGAAAGCGCGATGTGTTTCAAATGCGCAGGGGGTGTGATGCCTTCCTTGAGTTTCGCAAGACGCTCGAAGGGATAGGGGAATAGTTTATTCAGGTCAGGATTCATTTGAATTCCGGTGTTGGTCAAATGTTCAAGCGGTTTCACCGATCTGCGCCAACAGTGCGGTACGCAGCCGTTCCCGTGTCGCCGGGTCAGTGAGCGGCTGGTTATGGGCATCGGTGATGAAGAACACGTCTTCGGCGCGTTCGCCGACGGTGGTTATTTTCGCATTTTGCAGCCGTATTTCGCATTGCCTCAAGACCGAGCCGATGAGTGACAAGAGGCCGGGCCGGTCGCCGGCGCTGATTTCCAACACCGTGCGCCGGTTGACTGAATCGTCGGAGAATTGCACTTCGGTGGGGGTTGTAAACAGGCGCACTTGGCGGGGTGCGCGGCGGGTGATGGCAATGGGCGGTAACTGACGGCGGCCGACCTCGCGCCGCAGTACTTGGCCGATTTCCGCCAAACGCTCGGTTTCGGTAATAGGCTCGCTGTTATCTTCCAGCACCACATAGGTATCCAGGCGATGGCCGCTTGCCATTGGAATCAGGCGGGCATCCAGGATGGTGAGCCCCAGTTCCGCCAAGGCGGCGGTGACACGCCCGAAAACAAATTCGTCCTGATTCGAATAAACACTCACGGCGGTGCCACCGCGTGTAGTTTGCTGGCGAAGCAGTACCAACGGTGCAGTATTGGCCTGTCGTTCGCGCAGGCCCGTGGTATGCCAGACGATTTCTTCCACTGTGTGACGCAGGAAGTATTCCTCGGAGAAGGCATTCCAGACTTCGCGCGCGGCTGGCGATCCCATGCCCTGTTCCTGCAACAGCACCAGTGCCCGTTCCTGGATATCACCAATCAGTTCATCCTTGTCTATGGGATTTTCCAGGCCGTGACGCAGCGCCCGGCTGGCGTTGTGATACAGCTCTTTGAACAGACTGGCCTTCCAGGAATTCCACAGTTCGGGATTGGTGCCGCGCACATCGGCTACGGTGAGCACATATAGATAATCCAGGTGCGACTGGTCACCCACCTGGCGCGCAAAGTCCTGCACCACCTGGGGATCACTGATATCCTTTTTCTGTGCGGTCAGTGACAGCAGCAGGTGATGCTGTACCAGCCATGCAACCAGGCGGGCGTCGTAATGGCTCAGGTCGTGGTCCAGGCAAAATGCCTCCGCGTCCTGTGCGCCCAGTTCCGAGTGATCACCACCGCGACC
>JBOIBC010000205.1:0-3387 GCA_050739295.1 Gammaproteobacteria bacterium | reverse complement strand
GGATACGGCCATTCGGCAAATGCAATCGTTTCTCAAAAACGTGCACAGCCTCAAGGCGAATTTCACTCAGGTGGTGCTGGACGCAAACCTGCAACAGGTGAAGAAATCCGTGGGTACCTTGATCATCAAGCGCCCGGATCGCTTCCGCTGGAATTACGCCACACCAAACAAGGAGATCATTGTCGCCGACGGCAAGCGTGTCTGGATATATGACGTGGAGCTGCAGCAGGTCACCGTCAAACCGCTGAACGGTACGCTGGCGGCCAGTCCGGCGGTGCTGCTGTCGGGCTCCAATGATGTATCAAAGAGTTTTACGGTGAAGGATCTCGGTAAAGAGAATGGCCTGGACTGGGTCGGGCTTACACCCAAGGTTGCGGATACGGATTTCGAAAACGTGAAGCTGGGATTCAAGGGTAACAACGTATCCGTAATGGAACTCAATGACGCTCTCGGTAACACTACGCGCATTACCTTCAGTCATCTGGTGCTGAATCCGGCGCTGCCCGACAGCCTGTTCCGGTTCACACCGCCGTCCGGCGCGGATGTCATCGGTGACACCGGCGAGAAACCCAGCCACTGATATGCCTGCAGCGGGCGTCGTACCGGAAAGCCGGCCACTGGCCGATCGTATGCGGCCGCGCAGTGCCGCTGAATTCATCGGCCAGACGCATCTGCTCGGCCCCGGCAAACCACTTAGCCGCGCTCTGGAGAGCGGCCATCTGCATTCCATGATCTTTTGGGGCCCGCCGGGCACCGGCAAGACCACGCTGGCGCGGATGCTGGCGGATGCTTGTCAAGCCGATTTCATTGCCTTGTCGGCAGTGATGGCGGGCGTCAAAGACGTACGCGCAGCCGTGGAGCAGGCCCATTCGCGGCGTAACGAAGCAGGTATCGGCACCGTGTTGTTCCTGGACGAAGTGCACCGTTTCAACAAAAACCAGCAAGATGCATTTTTGCCTTTTGTGGAAGACGGCACGCTGACCTTTATAGGCGCCACCACCGAGAACCCATCCTTTGAATTGAACAATGCGCTGCTGTCGCGCGCCCGTACTTATATATTGAAGCCGCTGGGAGCGGCGGATATCTGTCACATCATTGATTTAGCCTTGGCCGACAAGGAGCGCGGTCTGGGTGCACGGCCTATCGAATTGGCCGACAAGCTCCGTGATGAGCTGGCGACAGCGGCGGACGGCGACGCCCGCCGTGCGCTCAATTTTCTGGAACTGGCGGCAGACCTGGCAGAGCCGGTGAACGGCAGTGAAACCATCAGCGAAAAGACTGTCCGCGAGGTGATCTCCGGCGGTATGCGCCGTTTCGACAAACACGGTGAGCTGTTCTATGACCAGATTTCCGCCTTGCACAAATCCGTGCGTGGCTCCTCGCCGGACGGTGCCTTGTACTGGCTGGCGCGCATGCTGGATGGCGGCTGTGATCCACTATATATAGCGCGCCGCGTGGTGCGCATGGCTTCCGAGGACATCGGCAACGCCGACCCGCGGGCGCTGGAGTTGGCGCTGAATGCCTGGGACGTACAGGAGCGGCTGGGTTCGCCGGAAGGTGAGCTGGCTATTGCCCAGGCAGTCGTGTATCTCGCCTGCGCTGCCAAAAGCAACGCAGTCTATACCGCCTTCGGCGAGGCCATGGCGGACGTCAAGCAATACGGCACGCTGGAAGTGCCGCTGGCCTTGCGCAACGCACCGACCAAACTCATGAAGGGCCTGGGTTATGGCCGCGACTATCGCTATGCCCACGATGAAATGGATGCCTACGCGGCGGGGGAGAACTACTTTCCGGAAGCAATGCCACGGAAAACCTATTATCATCCCGTGTCGCGCGGTCTGGAAATCAAGATTGCGGAGAAGCTCGCAGAACTGCGCGGCCGCGACGAAGCAGCTCGCGAAAAAACCTTAAATCAGAATAAATAAACAACATGCTGGATCCAAAATTATTGAGGAGTGATCTGGACGGCATTGCCCATGCGCTTGCGCGCCGTGGCTTCAAGCTGGACACGAAAGCCTATGCTGCCCTTGAAAATCAGCGCAAGGAGATTCAGACGCGCATGGAGCAGTTGCGCAACGAACGCAATGCCCGCTCCAAAGAGATTGGCAGGCTCAAGGTTTCCGGTCAGAATGTAGCGCCGCAGCTCAACCAGGTCGCCACACTCGGCGATGATCTGAAAACTGCTGAGGCGGAATTCAGCCATGTGGAAGCCGAACTTGAGGCAATCCAGCTCGGTCTGCCGAATCTCCTGCCTGAGAGCGTCCCAGAGGGGAAAGATGAAAGTGCCAATCAAGAGATACGCAAGTGGGGCACACTGCCGAAATTCAGCTTTCCGGCAAAGGACCACGTGGATCTGGGCACCATCGGCGGCCGCATGGATTTCGAGTCTGCCGCGAAACTTGCCGGTGCACGCTTCGTGGTGCTCAAGGGTGCCTTGGCAAAACTACACCGTGCACTGATTCAGTTTATGCTGGACCTGCACACCCGTGAACATGGTTACGAAGAAGTTTATGTTCCTTACTTGGTCAGTGCCGATTCCCTGCGCGGTACCGGCCAGTTGCCGAAGTTTGCGGAAGACCTGTTTGCCTTACAAGGTGAGCACAGGTATTTCCTGATTCCGACTGCCGAAGTACCACTCACCAATCTGGCACGGAATGAAATCCTCGAAGCTGATACCTTACCGCGCAAGTATGTGGCACATACCCCGTGCTTTCGGGCAGAAGCGGGTGCTGCCGGCAAAGACACTCGCGGCATGATCCGCCAGCATCAATTCGAGAAAGTGGAACTGGTGCAGATGACGCGGCCGGAAGATTCGTACGAAGCTCTGGAAGAACTGACCGGACATGCGGAAACAGTCTTGCAGAAACTGGGACTGCCGTACCGCGTGGTGGCATTGTGTGCTGGCGATATCGGCTTCGCGGCCGCCAAGACCTATGATCTCGAAGTCTGGCTGCCCAGCCAGAATCGTTACCGGGAGATCTCCTCGTGCAGCAATTGCACGGACTTCCAGGCACGGCGCATGCTGGCGCGCTGGCGCAATCCGCAAACAGGCAAGCCTGAGTTACTGCACACGCTAAATGGCTCCGGCGTGGCCGTGGGTCGCGCACTGATTGCAATAATGGAAAACTACCAGGATCAGGATGGCCGTATCGCGGTTCCCGAAGTGCTGCGGCCGTACATGAGCGGGCTAACGGTCATTTAGCTTTTGAATCAGCGCGCACGGCTTCCGGCTGATGCAGCACTTCCAGCACCTTGAGACTAAGTTTGCGGCCACCCGGCACCTGCCATTCAATCGTCTGGCCGGTAGATAAGCCCAGCAGTGCGCTGCCGGCAGGCGCCAGTACTGAGATGCGCCCGGGTGAACTACCGGCATCCTGCGGATACACC
>JBOIBC010000204.1:0-3392 GCA_050739295.1 Gammaproteobacteria bacterium | reverse complement strand
GCACTTGCGACCCCTCAAAAAGTTGGCCGCACAGGCAAAATGACTGGTTTTCCCAACAACCATAAGCACTTATCCTATGCCTATGGTTACGAAACGCCCTAATTACCAAATACAATGTGTAATAACTGCGCTGGTCGGCTTTGGCCAGATAACCGCAGAAATTGCCGCTGGTGACCGAGCCTGTCACCGTGCGTGTGAGTTGGTCGATCTGAATGTCAGCTGCGCTACTGCCGACTTCCGAATCGGATACCCGAATCAGTATGTTTGCCGGTTTTCCGGCCGGAAACTCAAAGCGCGCGATGCCACTGCGCAATGCGGCGCTGAGCTCAACCGAGACGCCGTTGTCCAGGCGCACGCGGTAATACCCGGGTACGGCGTGTTCGTCGGTATGATTGAAATCGCTGGCGTAGTACTGATCGGTGCCGTCGGCGGAAGGCGAGCGGGTGATCGGCAGCGTTACCGGCATGAACGGCACATCACCGCTGGCGCCGCGACAACCGGTGCCGGACAAATGGGTAAGACTGAAACCGCGGATGCGCATCGCGCCATATTGATAACCACCGGGCGCAGCGACCCTATTGTGTTTACCGCGCGTATTCTCGGGGCTCCATTGCAGCATACCGAACGGCAGGGTCGCACCGGGAAACGTGTTGCCGCCGTTTGCACTGCCGATCAGTGGATTGACCTCCGCCGCTGGGGCTGAAGCGGTGCTCTGAGCTGAGGCCACGCAGGCAAAAGTAGCCAGTGCGACTAACGGGAAACTACAGAGAAATGAATGGGCGTATCTGGACATGGGGTATCCCTCAACTCAGTTGGGATTTCGTCAATGTGGGGTGGTTAGCTTGAGCACTTCGTAGCAGGCGCCCATGGTGTGGTAATCTACTTTGCCCGCTGGGCTTTTTTCGTCGCTGTATTTGCGGTTCTCGCGGTCAAGAATGCGGTACCAGCCGCCGTATTCGTGATCCACAAAATGACGCCAGGCATACGACCAGATCGCGTCGTACCAGTTCCAGTACCTCTGTTCACCGCTGCGCACCGCCAGCAACACTGCGGCGGCCAGTGTCTCCGCTTGTACCCAGAAATACTTGTCAGTGTCGCAGGGCTTACCATCCGGCGTGAAACCGTAATAGATGCCTTTATATTTGCTGTCCCAAGCGCGTGCCAAGGCCGTGTCGAATAACTCCCGGGCGCGCGGCAGCAGCCATGGCTCAGGCTTGTGCCGCTCCAGGATCAGCAGCAGCTTGGCCCATTCGGTCTGATGTCCGGCCTGAAAGCCCCACGGCCGGAACAGGTGTTTGGGGTTGTCACGGTTGTACTGCCAATCTGGCTCCCAGTGCTTGTCGTAGTGCTCCCATACCAACCCCTTGGCTTTCTGTGCCTGGCGCCGCGTCATGTGATCGGCCAGAGTGTAAGCACGCTCCAGGTAACGGTGTTCACCGCTGGCTTCAAATGCCGCGAGCATGGCCTCGCACATATGCATGTTGGCGTTCTGGCCGCGGTAGTCCGTGAACACCCAATCGGGTGAAGCCTCATCGCGATACAAGCCAGCCTGCGCATCCCAGAAGTATTTTTCAAGCAATGCCCAGGTCTCGTCCATCCATGCGGCGGCCTCGCTGATACCCACCTGACGTGCACAGGTATAGGCCAGCAGTACAAATGCCACGCCGTAGCAATGATTAGTGCGATCCTCGGCGCGGCCATCACGGATGGTCCAGGCATAGCCGCCATTTTTTGGATCGCGATGCACCTTGCGCAGGTAATCAATTCCGTGGTGCACGGCTTTCAGATACGTCTGCTCGCCGAACTCACGGAATGCCCTGGCGTAATTGAAGACAAAACGCGTGCTACTCACCAGATGCCGGTGGCCTGTATCGTAAATCGTGCCGTCATCCTTGAAGTTTTGAAAAAAGCCACCCGCTGGGTCTACAGCACGCGGATGATAGAAAGCCATGATGTTGGCGATGTGCTCGCGCAAGAATTGGGGCGAGCGGAAATCCGGCAGATCGTTCACGCATATTCCCGTAAAAATTTTTCAACCTCGGCGCGCGATGGCATCGCCTCGAACGCGCCGTGACGCGTGACCGCGAGTGCACCGCAGGCGTTGGCGAAGCGCAATGCTTTGTGCATACGCGAGGTATTGGCAAGAAATACCGCCAGCGTGGCTGCGTTCACGCCTTCGCGCAGCAACCAGCTCAGCATGCCGCCCACAAAGGCGTCACCAGCGGCCGTGGTATTCACGGCCTGTACAGCGAATACCGGCAATGTTTCGTTCATGGAGC
This sequence comes from Gammaproteobacteria bacterium, assembly GCA_050739295.1. Taxonomy (GTDB): domain Bacteria; phylum Pseudomonadota; class Gammaproteobacteria; order Natronospirales; family REEB76; genus REEB76. The sequence goes on along the minus strand of JBOIBC010000204.1, from coordinate 1,113 downwards.
GTGTGAAATACCGCAAGGGATTGGCTCCATCAGTTACACACAGCCACTGCGTACGGCCGCGCCACAGTTCCGCCAGTACCGCCGCTTCATCGCCCAGAGGTTCGGCAAGAAAAGCCAGCTCCGAAACGCTCAATTTCACTAGTTCTGCTTCGTGCAGTGTGCGCCAAACGCGAGGTCGCGGATCCGCGTTCTTGGGCCACAGATTCAGGCGCAGGTTCATATCGAAGCTCACCAGAGCACCAGCCACGCGCGCGCGATGCATAGCTTCGAGCGTGACATCGGCAATTCCTGATTCTGTCAGGCTGTTCGAGCAGATATGCAGGATTGCAGCGTCGCTGAAACAGGCGTCATCGAAATGCCGTGTGCGGAACAACAGGTCCGCTGACGGCGGCCGGTAGAAACTGAACTGCCGCTCGCCGTTCGCATCCAGCGACACGAACGCCAGCGCGGTATTGGCGGCATCGGTGCGCGCCACGTAGGCTGTGGATACACCGGCCGCATCGAGACTTTCCAGCAGGAAATCACCGAACATGTCCCGACCCAGCATGCCTACAAATGTGGAAGGCATACCGAGCCGTGCCACCGCCACGGCGACATTCGCCGGCGCACCGCCGGCATGTCGCACGAAGTGCAGCGGCGCTCGAGGATCCCGTGTCGGTTGTGCGAGGAAATCGATGAGTGCTTCGCCAAAACACACCACGCTACGCATTGGCGCGTGATTCTGCTTGTGAGATCGTGGCCATGTCGGGTTTCGAACCTTTGAAACCGTAAAATACAATGTACAAGTAGCTTAGGAGCGGGAGTATGAAGGCGTGATGCACACCGAAGCGATCCGCCAACATACCCTGAAGCAGCGGGAAGATTGCACCACCTACGATTGCCATGATCAGCAAGCTGGAGCCGCGACCGGTAAGCGGTCCAAGGCCTTCAATGCCGAGCGTGAAAATATTGGGAAACATGATGGAATTGAACAGCCCGATGCACACTATGCTCCATACCGCCAGCATCCCCTGGCTGAGCATGGTCGTTACAACCAGCAGAGACGCCACGCAGGCGAATATCCCCAATAACTTGCGTGGATCGATGCGCTGCAGCAAGGCCGAACCAATGAAA